>SLTF01000421.1 GCA_007130025.1 Spirochaetales bacterium
CACGGTGATTGGGGTGAGTGGGGAGCTTCGATGAATCTCGGGAAGTTCTCCGTCGGAAACCCGGTTCTGATCAACATTCTGATGGTGCTGATCCTGGTCTTCGGGTTTTTCAGCGTGTCGCGTCTTCCCCAGGAGCAGTTTTCCGACGTTCCCTTCTTCTTCGTGAACATCGCGGTGCCCTTCCCCGGGGTATCGGCAGCCGATATCGAGCGAACGGTCACCGTGCGGGTGGAGAACGCGATGCAGGGCGTCGATCGGATCGACCGCATCCGCTCGGTGACTACCGAGGGCCTGAGCCGCGTTACCCTGGAGTTTGATCAGGGGATCAGTCGCAGCGATTTTGACCGCCTCTTCCAGGAGGTGCGTAACCGGTTCAACGCGATCGACCTGCCCGACGGAGTCCTGCAGGAAAGCATCAGTGAGTTCACCTCCAATGACTTTGTGCCCGTCATAGAGGTGGTGCTCAGCGGTGGGGTTGAGTACGAACAGCTCAACCGCGCCGCGCGGGAGCTTCGCGACCGCCTGGAACAGATCCGCGACGTGTCGGGGGTGACGCTGGTTGGCGCGCGTGATCGGCAGGTTCTGATAGAGGCCGATCCCCAACGTCTGGAATCAATCGGCGTGAGCCTCGACGAGGTGGTGCGCGCGGTGCGGGGGCGCAACGTCACCGTCCCGGGCGGGCAGCTCGAGACCCCCAGTCGGACCTTTCTGCTGCGTACGGTTGGTGAGATCGAGGACTATCGCGACTTCTCCGGGATCATCGTCCGGCAGGGAGATGGGGGGCGCCAGGGGGTGGTCACGGTTGGCGACGTAGCCGGGGTCTCTCTGGGGTTTGACCGCGAGGGCATCCAGTCACGGTTCAACGGAACGCAGTCGATCACCCTTCGGGTGCTGAAGGTGCCCGGTGGAAGCTCGGTAGGTATCGCCGAACAGGTGCGCGGGCGTACCGCAGCCTTCCAGGGGCGCGCAATCGCGGACGGGATCTCCATCGACTACGCCAACGATTCCACGGTTCCCATTCGCAGCAGCATCGATATTCTGGTCACCAACGCGGTGATGGGGCTGGTTCTGCTGGTGGGAATTCTTCTCATCTTTGTTGGGCTGCGGAACGCCCTGATGACGGCGCTCGGCATCCCGCTCACCTTCGCGATCACCTTCATTATCCTGGAAGCGACCGGGGAAACGCTGAACGGAAATACCCTCTTTGGCATGGTGCTGGTGCTCGGGCTCATCGTCGATCACGCGATTGTGATTGTTGAGAACAGCTACCGTCTGCAGGCCGCGGGAATGTCTCGCCACGATGCCGCGATCAAGGGCGTTAATCAGGTCATTGTGCCCGTGATCGCCGCGACCCTCACCACCGTGGCCGCCTTCCTCCCGCTGACCTTCCTCCCCGGCGTCATCGGCCGGTTTCTGCGCGTGGTTCCGCTGACGGTATCGATCGCCCTTGTCGCTTCCACCGTGGAAGCCGGACTCTTTCTCCCGTCGCATTTTGCCGACTGGCCGGGGAGCCGGAAGAAGGGCATCGGAAAACGGTTTGCCAGGTTTCAGGAACGATTCGTGGCGGTGCTTCGCGTGCTCTACCGGCGGCGGCTTATCACCGTGGGTGTCATGGTCGCGATCATGGTGGCGAGTTTTGCGATGGTCGGGCGCCTTGGACAGAACCTCTTTGCCGCCGACGATGCACCCCTCTTTTTTGCCGACATCACCATGCCGGCGGGCACGCCAATCGACCGTACGGCTGCGGTTGTCGCCGAGGTGGAGGCGCGGCTGTTGCCCTTTGTGGGAAACGGTGACGTGGTCTCGGTGCGGAGCTCGGTGGGATTTGCCGCCGGCACCGAACAGAACGTGACGCGGGCAAACGTGGGGCAGGTGGTTGTCGACCTCGTTCCCGAGAGCGAGGGGCGGGAGCGCAGCGTTGCCGAGATCATGTCGGGAATGGAGCGCCTGGTGGTCGACATCCCCGGCCCGGATTCCATTCGCTTCCGCAAGCAGGCAACCGGTCCCCCCACCGACCCCGCGGTGGTCTTTCGCCTCTTTGGGGACAACTACGACAACCTCGTCTCCGCCTCCGAGCGGATCAAGGCGCACATGGCGCAGTACCCGGAGATCGTCAACATCCGCGACAACCTGGAACAGAGCAGCCCCGAACTGCGCGTGACGGTAAACGATCCAATTGCCGCCGCCCTGGGTCTGAGTCGCCAGGCGATCGGCACCTACATTCGCGGTTCGTTTGACGGGATCGACGCGGGAACCATCTTCACCGACAACGAGGAGACGGCGGTTGTGGTGCGCTTCGCGCAGCGAAACCCGGCAGGCGTGGAGCAGCTGCAGCAGATTTCGATTCCAACGCCCGACGGTCGCCGGGTTCCGTTCTCGTCGGTTGCGCAGCTGGAGGAGGGCGACGTGTTTGCCTCGATCCGGCGGCTCGACGGACGGCGTGAGGTGACCATTCAAGCCGATGCACTGACCACCGCGTGGCTTCGCGAGCTCGACGCGGAGGTTCGTGAATTGTTTGCATCGGAACTCGCGGACCGGTATCCAGACGTGGAACTGGTGATCGGTGGAGAGTTTGCCCAGATCGCCCGGCTACTGTTTGATATCCTCCGGGTGTTTCTGGTGGGGCTGTTCCTGATCTACACCATCCTGGGCACACAGTTCAAAAGCTACACTCAGCCGCTGCTCATTCTGGTATCGGTTCCGTTTGCCTTCGTGGGGGTGATTCTCTTTCTGGTCTTCGGTGGGCAGAGTATCTCTACCACCATCATCTATGCCGGTGTGGCGCTCGCGGGGATTGCCGTCAACGATACCATTGTGCTGATCTCGTTCATCAATGAGCTTCGGTCGGAAGGGATGGCCGTTGCGGAGGCGGTGATCGAAGCGGCCTCCACCCGGTTGCGGCCAATCATCCTGACGTCGCTGACCACCATCGCGGGACTGGTGCCCACCGCAATTGGCATCGGCGGTCGATCGATCATCTGGGGACCGATGGCGAGCACCATCATCTTCGGGCTGCTGTTCTCTACCGTGACCGCGCTGATCGTGGTTCCCTGCGTGTACGGGCTGTTCTACGACCGAAAGCGAAACCGAGCCGCAGCGTGAGACCCGGACGGCGCCGTCTACGGCTCAGGGGCACTGGATGAAGCCCTGAGCCCAGAGGCAACCGCCGCAGGTGGGCTGCGCACTGCCGAAGCAGTCTTCCCGGTTTGACTCCGGCAGCTCGCAAGAGTTGCAGATGGTGCAGGGGGAGAACTCAAAGCGCTGAACCCGCCCCCGCAGATCGGCGTACGTCTCGCCGTGCCAGATATCGAGCAGCGATGTGTTGCGCAACGAACCAACCGGGTGTTCGTGGACCGTACGAGGCCGCTTGTCCAGGAAGCCGGTGTGGGTGTGCAGCAAGGGCGGGCAGGGCACCACGGTGCCGTCCCACCGTACGGTGGTACTCCCGCGGCTGATGAACTGGCAGCGATCCGACGGAGTCAGGACCTCAATGCCGGCAATCGAGAGCTGGTAGTTCTTGCGCAGCACGTCGACCATGGCCTGCTGGGTGTAATCGTTGATCTCCATGCGCGGCAGGTAGACGGTGACAGGGCTGCCGGGAAATCGCGACATGGTTGCCGGGTAGAGATACTCTTCGCTGTGGGTTTTGGTATACGGGATGAGGTTACTGACCGAGATCTTGTGCGCCCCGCGGGCAACCGCCATTTTGATTACGTCCGGCAGGTCGCGGGCGTTGCGCTTCATCGCAACAAAGGCAACGCCGATTACGGGAGTTGCGCTGTTGTGCGAGAGTTTGACCCGCGAGAGTTCGCGCATATTGTCGAGGATCTGCGGCAGCTCCTGACCGAGGCGAACGTCGGCAAAACTCTCGGGTGAGGCGCCGTCGAGAGAGACCCAGATCTCGTCCAGCCCCGCCTCCACAAACTGCTCTGAGAGCTCGGTGGAAAGCAGCGATCCGTTGGTGATAATAAGGGTTCGAGCCCCCTCACGGTGGAGCGCCGCGATCATCTCGACGATGCGTGGGTGGAAGGTTGGCTCGCCGAACCCGCCAAAAAACACTTCCGGCGGGGGATCGAGCGCGCGAACGGTGTCGAGAACCCGCTCGAAGATCTCATCGCTCATATTTCCCGCGTCTTCGTGCCACGCGTTGCGCAGGCAGGTGGCGCAGTCAAAGTTGCACCGGTTGGTTGGTTCCACGTAGATCCGGTTGAGATGGCTGATCGGCCGCTGCACAAAGAGGGTCTGCTCTCCGGCGATCACCGGTACGGATGCACCCGGGGTCAGACCGTATCGCCCTGCGAGCTCTTTGGGAACGACGAGATTGCCATCACGATCGACGGTAAGGTAATGTGTGGGAACCATGAAACCGCCCTGTGGAGTCGGGATGGTTCACGGTATCATGCCCTTCTTTCCCGGTCAACAATGGAGTCTGGTGTGAACGAGTCAATGCGACTGCTGCTGAAAAAAAAGTATGGGCTGGTGCATGTTCCCAACCACCACAAGTGCGCGGCGTGGGTCCATGAGGTGCAACAACGGATCCGAAGCGGTGAGCCCGCGGAAGCAGCCGGAGCCGCTGTCGCCCGCGAGCTGTTTCCCTACGAGTACAAACCGCGAGCCCAGTACGGTGGGCCCACCATCGAGCAGATCATCTCCGCTGCAGCGTCTCAGGGTTGAGCAGGTTCTCCGGGGTCTCGCCGCTCAGGAACTGCACGATCTGCCGTGCGGTGGCGAGCTGCATGTTGATCTTTCCGGCATCGGTATCGGAACCAACGTGGGGACTCGTGGCAATGTTCAGCCCCGCGAGGGGAAGATCCACCTCGGTCCAGGTTTCGTCCACTCCGTATCCGTACATCCGGCCTTCGCGGACGGCGTGGTAGACGGCTCGGTTGTCCACCAGCACCCAGCGCGCGCAGTTGACCAGTACGGTATCGGGACGGAACCGGGCGACCTCGCGTTCACCGATCATCTGTTCGCGATGCGCCGCGTGCAGGGTGATGAAATCGCTCCCGTCGATCAGCTCATCGAGGGAGACGTACCGCACGCCGTGCGCCTCTGCCCATTCGTGGTTGGGGTAGGGGTCAAAGGCAACAACGTTCAGATGGAACCCGCTCAGGAGCTCCACCACCCGGCGACCGATCTGCCCGGTACCCACGACGCCGAGCCGCTTTCCGGTGATGTCCAACCGGGACGGTCCGACCTTGGGGTTTCCCGCCGCAGCGCGCTCGTGGTGTACGGTTCGCCGCCCGGCGACGTCGAGCAGGGTGGTAACCGCCCACTCCGCGGTGGGCAGGGAATTGCATCCCGGGGTATTGGTAACCATCACCCCGGCCCGGGTGGCGGCGGCAATGTCCACCGAGTCGGTTCCCACACCGTAGCGGCAGATGATGCGGAGGGCTCCCCCACCGGCCGGCCCTACTTGGCGCAGCAGTTCCTCCGGGTACCGCTCGAGGTCCGCGATGATAGCGGTAACCCCTTCGATCTCGGCGGCGGTGAGTTCGGCCGCAGGATTGCGGTCGCAGCGGTAGCGGACGGTAACGGTGCCCGCGGCGTCCGCCGTTGTGCCCGCTGCGGCGGCGTCGAGCAGGGCGCGCGCAGCACCTGCCTTGGGATGAGCGGTGACCGGTTGATCGAGGAAGCTGGTCGCGAGAACCAGAATGGTCTGTTCGGACGGGTGATGCATGGGTTCCTCCTGATAGTCTATACTACCCCAAAAGCGCAGTTCCGGCACGCCCCTGTGCTTGACGGGTGATGTTCCTGATCGCTATACTTGCTAATACAATGAAACGCCAGAAACCGGTGCATGACCGATTTTATGAAACGCTCCCCGAGATTACTTCCTTTGATCAGGCGCTCGATTCGTCGTCGTTCCAACCCTTTCCCGCCGACTGGTCGATTGTGGTGACCGACGTGGTCAATTCCACGGTGGCGATCGAGTCGGGGAAGTACAAAGAGGTGAACATCGCCGGCGCCCTCGCCACCATGGCGCTCGCCAACGAACTCGCCGACATGGACTTTCCGTTTGTCTTTGGCGGTGACGGAACGACCTTCGTGCTGCCACCCTCATTACTCGAGCGGGCGCGCCCCATTCTTGCCGACACACAGCGAACGGTCCGGAGTCTCTTCGGACTCGATTTGCGGGTCGGTATTGTCCCGCTCTCGGATCTCTACGCCGCCAACCTCACCGTTACGGTGGCGCGGTTTCGCGTCTCGCCGCGGTATCGCCAGGCAATCCTGGAGGGCGCCGGAGTTGACGCCGCGGAGCGCCTGGTGAAGGACCCCGAGCGGGGAGCACGCTACCGAATTGCTGAGTCCGATGGCGAGCAGGGAGCGGCGAGTTTTGCGGGATTCAGCTGTCGATGGCAGGATGTGCCCAGCGAGCGCGGCGAGACGGTGGCGCTGATTGTCAAACCATCTCCGGGACAACCGACGGCGCGGGTGATGCAGGAGGTACTCGCCCTCCTGCGGCTCTGTCTGGGCGACGAACAGGACTACAACCCGCTGGCGTCGGGGCCTCATGCCCTGGCACCGGCGGACAAGACCGTTGCGGAAGCGTGGGTGTCCGCTCGGGCCACCAGCGGGCTGCGAGTCGCGCTTTCCCATCTGATGATCCGCTTCCAGGTGTTCATGCTGGGTATGGTAATCCGTCTGGGCATTCCCCTTCGTGACACGGGCAAAAATCTGGCCGAGGTTGTGGACGAGAACATCCGCCATTCCGATTTTCGAAAGTACGATGGGACGCTGAAGATGGTGATTGCATGTTCCAGAGACGAACGTGAAAAGCTCGAGCAAGGGCTCCGGGAGATGTCGGACGAGGGGCGCATCCGGTACGGGCTGCACGTCTCCGACCGAGCAATCATCACCTGTCTGATCCACCCCAACTCGCCACAGGAGGTCCACTTCGTGGACGCAGCCGGCGGTGGGTACGCGCTTGCCGCTGCCCAGCTCAAGCGCGCCGCCGGCGGGCCCTCGGGAGTCACTCCGCCGGCAACAGAATCAGCTCAATGAATCGATCCATATTGAGGTAGCGCCTCGCCGCCCGCTGTAACGCGTCTGCCGTGACCTGATCCACCAGTTGTGGGTAGTCGAGCACAAACCCCGGGGAAAGATCGTGAATTACCGATTCCCGCAGGTTCGTCAACCAGAAGCTGTTGGATCGGAGGTTGGTCTCAAAGCTTCGAAGCTGGGTGGTCTGTACCCGCGTGAGGATACCGTCTCCAACCGGCTCGTTCTGCAACTCCGCGATGACCTCAAGCACCCGACTCGCAAGTTCCTGCGCGCGCTCTGGATCGGTACCGAAGAAGACTTCGACGATGTACTCCGAGCGGGGGAATCGAATGGGAGAGGCCGCGGCCCCGACACCGTAGGTTCCCCCCTCGTCCTCCCGCAGTACCTCGCGCAGGCGAAGACGGAGCAGCTCACCCAGAGACCGCAGCAGGTGGTTGTCGAAACGGGACCACGGATGCTCACCGTGAA
>SLTF01000125.1 GCA_007130025.1 Spirochaetales bacterium
CCCTTCGGCCTCGGCAGCGACACGCTGGACGTTCCGGTACGCTTTCGCGAAGGTGACCGCGCCCTGATTCAGATGGTGGGAAACAGCTACTACCCCAAACGGGCTGAGGTTCCCGTGGGCACCACCGTGACCTGGATCAACGAGGACGTCTTCGACATGCTGGAGGGAGAGCGAACCGGTAAACACGACGTGGTCGTGGTGCGGGCGAACGGCACCGAGCGATTCCAGTCGGAGCTGCTCGATCACGCCGAAACGTTCACGACGACCTTCAACGAACCCGGCGAGTACGAGTATATCTGTTCGATTCACCCCTATATGCGGGGCAAGATCACGATTGTGGAGTAACTCATGGCGGACACCGGCGGGTTGCCAAGCGAGGGATCATTGGGTACCTTGGGGTGGTTGAAACGTCCGTTCGTCCGACCGTTCGGTCTCGCGCAGCTCCCCCAAGGAGTCTCCCATGACAGTTCAAGACAACACCGTTGTGAGCATCAACTACACTCTCACCGACGACACTGGCTCGGTAATCGACAGTTCAGAACAGCGGGAACCGCTTTCGTTCTTCTATGGCGCCGGAACCATCATTCCCGGGTTGGAAAAGGCGCTCGCCGGCAAGAGCGTCGGCGACGCCCTGGACGTGGTGGTTCCGCCGACCGAGGCATACGGCGAGTATAATGATCAGCTCGTGTTTGCGGTGCCTACCGATCGCATCCAGGATGCCGGCGGCCTCGATGTTGGCGCCCAGGTACAGGCCCAGACGGCCGACGGTCAGACGCAGGTGCTCACCGTGAAGGCGGTGTCGGATGACAACATCACCCTTGATGCCAATCATCCGCTCGCGGGAGAGACGCTGCATTTCGCCGTAGAGATTACCGACGTTCGGCAGGCTACCGACGAAGAGATCGCGCAGAACGGGCGATCGTAAGGCGGTCTTTGCGTAGCTGTGCCTACGGTGCGAATCTCGGGTCGGGCGAGAGGCCGTGGTCCCGCAGCCAATCCCGCAGCGCTCCCGGGTAACCGGTGTTGTGGTCCGCGAAAGAAACGAGCGAGAGCCCTTCGCGCGAACCAATCTGGATGACGGTCCCCACGTGGCGGTAGCCGAACAGCGCTGCCGGCACCCGCGGCACCGGATCGGCCCCGTTGATGACCCGCACGATGCGGTTCTGGTAGGACGATAGTTCACGCGCCCCGGCGCGATTCAGGAGCCGCGGCATTCCATACGTGACGGCGTGGGAAATGCGATCGGGTTCGTGGGTGAGAAAGTCGGCGAAGGCCAGTATCGCGAGCGCTCCACCCGCGCTGTGCCCCACGGTCATGATCCGCCGCGCGGTTGAAGTACGGGCACGCGACAAAACGGCATCCCGCACGGCGTGATACTTCTCGGTGAAGCCCATGTGGGTGCGAACCGATCGAGAAAACGCCTCGATTTCCGGCCGGCGGCGCACGATCATGGTGTTGTGTCTGCGATCGGTCTCGCTGATTCGAAACTGACTCCCGCGAAATACAACGTAGAGTGTGTCGCGTTCCTCGATAAACAATACCTGGGTGTTCGTCTCGGGGTGTTCGTGGTATTCGAGAATCCATCCGCTGTCTCGATAGGCGTCGCGCCGGCGCCACGCGGCCTGACACATGTGAAACATGCCGTAGATATCCTGCGGTTCCAATGATACGGCACGACCGGCCGACGGCGCGCTCACCGGTGGTACGATCATGCAGGAGGCAAGCAACAGAGCGCTGATGCCGCAGAAGAGTACCAAGCAATGATGGCGTATTGCGGTCGGCTGAATCAAAACAGAATGAGTCCCGCGATTCCAAGCGGCACCAGGTAGATCGCGAAAAGATAGAGTTTTCCACCCCGAATCAGCTTCAGCAGCAGCACAAGCGAGAAAAATCCTACGACCAGGGAGGCGAGAAATCCCGCCACAAGAGCAGGCACCGAGACCACCTGCGTGAGGTCTTCGAGATCGCGGAGAGTCAGAATCAGGGCGCCGAAGATGGCAGGAATCGAGATGAGAAATGAGAACTCGCCGGCTCGAGTGCGGTCGACTCCGGCAGCGAGAGCGGCGGTGATGGTTAACCCCGAGCGGGAGATCCCTGGAAGTACTGCGATGCCCTGTGAAATTCCGGTAATGAGGGCGTGGCGGATGCCAAAACCATCATAGTCGATCGATCCCCGGAAGAAGTGGGCGGCGATCAATATCGCCGCGGTCACCAGAAACAGCGCCGATACCAGTCTGGGAAACCGGTCCAGCCTCGCCTCAGCAATCGCAAGCCCAATGACCACCGTACAGATCGTCGCAATGATCACGTACCCCGCCAGACGAACCTGCACTGAATCATCCGCGTTAGCCCGCCGTGCGGCCCATCGCCAGAGGGCCACCAGAATCCGCGCGATTCGCTCACGGAAAACAAAAAACACCACGATGAGGGTCGCGATGTGGAGAATCACGTCAAAAAGAACCGGAATTTCGCCAAGGCCCATGAGATGACGCATGACCACGAGATGGCCGGAACTTGAGATGGGAATAAACTCAGCAACGCCCTGCAACACTCCGAGCGCAAGTGCCTGTACAACGGTCATGAATACTCCTTCATGTGGAAGAGTGAGCGTACGCCACCATAGCGCGGTACCGCCGATAATTGCAACGCGTGCAGTGCTGTGGTATACAGGCTCATGATGCTCGGAAAACCATTGTTCGCCCGACCAAGGGCATTTTTTTTGCTTCTCGCTCTGGTTCTTGCGCTTCTCGGTGGCTGCGCCCGTCGACCCCCCCTGCGAGAAACGCGATTGGTCCTCGGAACCTCGGCTACAATCACCATCTACGATGACAGGGTGCCCCGGGGCATCATGGAGCGGGTGTTTGACCGCGTGGTAGAGATTGAGTCGCTGATGAGCTCCAACGCCAGCAACTGGCCGGACAGCGAGGTACTCACGATCAACCGCGCAGCGGGTCGACATCCCGTGGCGGTGTCGGAAGACACATTCGAAGTTGTTGAGCGCGGTATCCGCTATTCCTCACTCACCAACGGGGTATTTGACATCAGCGTGGGGCCGCTGGTTTCGCTCTGGGGTGTCGGTACGCCCCGTGAACGCGTTCCCACCATGGATGAGATTCTCGCAGCAATTCCGCTCATCGATTTCTCTCGAGTTGAGATTGATCCGGAGCAGCGGACCGTTTTTTTACCCGACGAGGGAATGGCGATTGATGTCGGTGGAATCGCGAAGGGTTTCGCGGTGCAAGAGGCCGCGGAGCTGTTACGAAGCGAAGGAGTTACCCGGGCGGTTCTTGATTTTGGCGGAGACGTGTACACGGTAGGGCGGCGGCCGGACAACAATCTGTGGCGTATTGGATTGCAGAGCCCCGAGGCGGGGCGCGGCGGCATCATTGCCGTCATTGAATCATCGAACACCTCGGTGGTTACCTCAGGGGCGTACGAGCGGTTCTTCATCCAGGATGGGGTGCGGTATCACCACATGATCGACATCTCGACCGGTTTTCCCGCGCGCAGCGAGGTCGTCAGCGTCACCGCGATTGCCGAGAACGCAACGCTGTCGGACGTACTGTCGACCGCCGGGTTTATCCTGGGGCTGCAAGAAGGAATCGAGTTGTTCATGCGCATCCCCGACGTCGAAGGGATCTTCGTGACTGAAGACCGAAGAGTTTTTGTGACCGACGGCCTGGGCGAGCGATTTCGTTTGACGGATCCGGAGTTTCGGCTCGCGTCAATTGAGAGCGTGCTTGGGCGATAGGTTGACGGGGACGCCCGCTCCGCGTGGGCGCTCAGTTTGCTCCCGGAATCTTCACCAAAACTTGACAAACCGTGGACATACCGTAAACGAAACGCGTGTACCCTTAAGGCATACCACACGACAGGAGGGTGGATATGAAACGAACGGTATTTTTCATGGTAGTTGGCGCCCTGCTCGCATTCGGATTTGCCGCCTGTGAACCGATTGAGAACGGCGACTTTGAAGCGCCTATGGACCCACCGGCTGAGCAGCCGATGCCGCAGTGAGTGAGGAACGTGCGACCGGCTCCTGCCGTCGTACCGAGAGTCCTGATGAGGGCGGCGCGAAGCCGCCCTCTTTTCGTTTCAAGATGACGTTGCTATTCTTGTCTCTGTGATCTGGAATGCAAACCATAGCCGGCGGAGACGCCGTCGACTCGTCTCCGGCTGTTCTGCGGCCGTTATCGTCCCGTATCTGGTCGCCTTGATCGTACCCGTTATGTTCCTCGTGGCAATGGACGGCGTGTATCTTCTGCGCGAAGGCGCGTATCTGCTCAGCCTGTTGATCCGCGCACGGTCTGCCGAGCGAATGCATCTTCATGCGGGCCTTGATCCACGCACATTCTCGCTCTTCGATCGCGCAGTCAGTATCCGCGCGTTCGCGGAGAATGAACTCGGACTGGCCGCAGACCGCAATTTTACCCGATACATTCCGATCGACCGGGACTACCTCGTTACGGTAGTCTCGGCCGCCGGCCGGTTGTCCTTTGCTCGATACTATTGGGACTACCCCCTGTTCGGGCGGGCGCCGTATCGAGGGTTTTTCGCTCGCGAGCACGCGGAACAGGAAGCTCACCGCCTGCGGGAGGCGGGTTGGGACGTGGTGGTACGACAGGTGCACGCGTTCAGTCTTCTGGGCGTCATCGGCGACCCGCTCTATTCGTTCATGGCCGAATACCCCACCTATCGGCTCGCGGCGCTGATGTTTCATGAGAAGACGCATTCAACGATCTGGCTTCGTGGGCAGGTGCAGTTCAACGAGGAGCTGGCCAGCTTTGTGGAACACGAAGGTGCACTGCGCTATCTGGAAGCGCGCTACGGGGGTGATTCGTCCGAATATCGACTGGCGATCGATCTCCGGCAGGACCGGGCCCTGTTTCGTCGGACGGTTGCCGCGTTACGGGAACGTCTCACCGAGCTTTACGGGTCGGAAGTGAGTAGTGCGGAGATGCTTGGGGAGAAAGAACGCATCATTGAGGAGTTTCGCCATGAGTTCGTTGTCTCCTATGACGAGCGGTTTTTGACCGAAGCGTTTCGAGGATTTGGCCGTCTTCCCATTAACAACGCGTTGCTGGATCTCTACACCACCTACACCGGAGAAATCGGTCTGCTGTACGAACTGTTCGCTGCCGCTGATGAGGATCTTCGCGAGACGATTCGTCTCGTTCACCGCGTTCGGGCTTGGCCCGACGATCCGCGTGGCTACATTCGCGAGGTGCTGATTCCCGAGCTTCTGCAGCACACGGAAGAAGGGGAGTTGTTCGTTGTGCCCGCGCTTCAGTGAAAATCGTGACTCGCCACTGCCGGCGCACCGCCCGGAACCTGCGGTGCCCAGCATGACCGCAGAATGAGATGCACTACGCCGTCCTGGCGTTGCAGCGTTCCGGTGACGCCAAGCACCACCTGAGTAAGCAACGTCACCCGGTGGCGGCGGAAATCGCTTTTCCAGACAATCACGTTGACAAAGCCGGTCTCATCCTCAAGCGTCAGAAAGAGGGTTCCGCCCGCGGTGCTCGGTCGCTGCCGGCAGATCACGAGGCCCACAAACGAGACGTTGCTGCCGTCGTTCGCGGCAGCAACGTCGGCGGCGGACGGCAGGGAACGGCCGCGCAGATGAGCGCGAAGCGGCGCCATGGGGTGGCCGTCGGCGCTGTGGCGGGTTCGGCGGTAGTTCCAGCGGATCAGCTCCGTTTCGTCCAGGGGGCGAAACTCGGGCGTTACCGTGTGGGCCGTTGCATCAAGCGGCGGCTGCAGGGTGACTTTCGATTCCCCGGCCATCGGGAGCCGTGTCGGAAGCGTGCGCCGCGACTCCCGGCCTCGTCCGATGTCCCGACGGCGGGTTGAGCCGAGCACCTCCCAGAGCGCTTGCCGCCGCGAGACGCCAAATGCTGAAAGCGCACCGCTCTCTGCCAGGGCGCTGAGGCTGCTTTCATCGAGCCGGGCCGCGGAGACAAACGCCGAAAGGCTCCCGGGCGTGCCGGCACGCGCACGGCGGATCTGTTCCCAAGCCGGGATCGAAAGCCCCTTTACGTAGCGAAGCCCCATCCGGATCGCCGCCTCGCTGCCTTCGAGCGTGCACTCCCAGCTGCTCCGCACCGCATCCACCGGCAGGACCGTGACTCCGCGACGCTTTGCGTCTTCTACGATGGTGGCCGGGGCGTAGAAGCCCATCGGCCAGGCGTTCAGCAGGGCGCATGCGAAGACTGATGGGTAGTGGTGCCGAAGCCACGCCGTGCACCAGGCAATCAGCGCAAAACTCGCGGCGTGACTCTCGGGAAACCCGTACTCACCAAAGCCGCGAATCTGGTCGAACACCGCCTGGGCAAACTCCCGCTCGATCCCCTTGGCGGTCATCCGCGAGATGATGGTTTCGCCGTGCTTCTCGATCGCGCCGCTGCGCCGCCAGGCGGCCATGTCGCGCCGCAGCTGATCCGCCTCTCCGGGGGTGTAGTCCGCGGCAATCACCGCGAGCTTCATCACCTGCTCCTGAAAGAGCGGCACCCCGAGGGTTTTCCTCAGAACCGGGATGAGATCGGGGTGGGGGTAGTGCACGTCCTCTTCGCCGTTCCGCCGCCGCAGGTAGGGGTGAACCATGCCGCCGGTGATCGGACCGGGGCGAACGATGCTGATCTCAATAACGAGGTCGTAGAACTCGCGGGGACGAAGCCGCGGCAGCATGGACATCTGGGCGCGGCTTTCGATCTGAAAGACCCCGATGGTGTCGCCCCGGCAGAGCATGTCGAAGACGGCTTCGTCGCGGGCGGGGATGCGCGCCATGGAGAGATCGAGTCCGTAGTGCCGCTTGAGCAGGGCAAACGCCCCGGTCAGATGAGTGAGGGCGCCGAGGCCGAGCAGATCCACCTTGAAGAGGCCGAGCGCCTCGACGTCGTACTTGTCCCACTGGATGACGGTGCGATCCTCCATCGAGGCGTTCTCCACCGGCACGAGCTCGATCACCGGGTCGCTTCCCAGGAGGAACCCGCCGGGATGGATGGAGAGGTGACGCGGTGTATCGAGGATTTCCCGTGAGAGTTCAATGAGCCGTCGGTGAAGCGGAGCCTCGGGATCGAGACCCGCGTCGCGCAGGATCTCGGGCAGTGCGGTGCTGCGATGCGATACCATGCGGGCGATGCGATCGAGATCGGTGGCCGGCAGTCCGAGCGCCTTGCCCACCTCGCGCACGGCCGATTTGGGCCGATACCGAATCACGTTGGCAACCATGGCGGCCCGGTCGCGCCCGTAGCTCTGGTAGAGATGCTGGATCACCTCTTCGCGCCGGTTGTGTTCGATGTCCAGGTCGATGTCGGGTGGCTCGGCGCGTTCCCGCGAGAGAAAGCGCTCGAAGAGCAGCCCCATGCGCACCGGGTCGATGGCGGTGATCCGCAGGCAGAAACAGACCGCGGAGTTTGCCGCTGAGCCCCGTCCCTGGCAGAGGATGCCTC
>SLTF01000031.1 GCA_007130025.1 Spirochaetales bacterium
CTCGTCGACACGGCAGAGGTTGATGTGGCAGCGATCGATCCCGCCCTTCGTGGGGAGGCGATTTCCCGGTCGGTGATTGTGAATATTGACTACGCCTTTGGTGAGCAGGCGCAGCATATCATCCGAAATCTCTTGATGCTCTTTGGTTCAAACGTGCGAAGTATCAGTTTTCTGGGGAAGGCGGGGGCGCTCTGCGGCAACCGGGGCGATCTCCTGGTGCCAACCGCCTTTATCGCTCAGACATCGGACCAGTTCGAGCCGGTTCCCGCCCCGACGCACCAACGGATCGCGGAGCTGCGGTCACGGATTCCGGAGCGTTCCATTCACCAGGGCCCTCTGCTCACGGTAAACGGGACCCTGTTGCAGAATCGCACGATGCTTCAGTTCTATCGCCGTATCTGGGGCTGTATCGGTCTGGAGATGGAGGGGTTCCACTACTACCGTCAGGTGGTGGAATCGCAACAGCTCGGTGTTGTTCCGGATCACGTTGCGCTGCGTTGTGCGTATTACGTCTCCGATCTTCCGATGGACGCTTCGGCCGGCCTCTCGGCGCGACTCGCGTCGGTGGAGGGGGTTCCCCCTCTCTACGCGATCACCCGGCAGATCCTCTCAGAGATCATCTCAGAACAGTACGCACCGCGCTGATCTCGGCTTCCAGATCCGGGAGTAAGCGCGATGCGGCCGCAAGGTCCCCGTCACGCGCGAATCCGTGCATCTGCTTCAACACGGCGTAGAGGCGCCGTGCTCCGATGTTCCCCGCCGCACCGCAGAGACCATGGGTGTGGCGAACCAGCGCGTCCCTGTCACCGGCTGTGACGGCGGCCGCGATTGGCGCACCGGCGTTGTGGAGGCGCTCGAAGAATCGGCGGAGCAGATCGCGAGCCACCGCCTCGTCGGAGCCGCTTCGGAGAAAAAGGTCCTGGTGGTCAATTACGGGCAGCGCCCCACGCTCGCCTTCCGCTGCGCCGGCATGCGCATTGGCAATCGCGCTTGCTGACAAGTCACGAGTTGGGGAGGCGGGCGCGGCGGAGAGAAACCGCTGAACAACCTCGGCAAAGCGATCGATCTCCAGAGGCTTCGTGAGGAACTCGTTCATTCCGGCATTCAGGCAGTCTTTGCGGTCCTGCTCTGAGCTGAACGCGGTCATGGCGATAATCGGGACGGTGTGGTCACGCACGTCGGATTCGGGATTGCGAATGATCTGTGTTGCTTCGATGCCGGTCATTCCCGGCATCTGTACGTCCATCAGAACAAGGCGATACTCGTGAGTGCTCAGCCGGTGCAGCGCCTCTTCCGCGTTGTTGGCCGTGTCGGCAACCAACCCAGCCCGCTTCAGGAGCTGTATGGCAACCATCTGGTTGATCCGGTTGTCTTCCACCAGCAGGACCGGCGGAACCGCCGCGCTTGACTGCTCATGATGACTCTTCAATGTTGAACACCGCTCCCTCGACCTGATTGTCCTCATCCAGGATCGCGTTCCCACTGATCTGGAGGCGGATGCGACGACCGTCGCTCCTCTCAATCCAGTGGCAGTAGTCACGCACCGGCTCCCGGGAGCGCAGAATGCGCTGGAACGGAAGCTCCGCCGAGGGGACTGGGTTCCCGTCACCGTCGGTTATGTTGAACTCCGAGGCGTCGTACCTCATGCGGCTCAACGCGTCTTTCTGCAGGCCCAGCAATCGTTCCGCCTTCCGGTTTGCGTAGACGATCAGTCCGTTCCGGTCTACCATGGTGATCCCCGACGGGTTCGACTCCAATATACTCATCAGAAGGTCGTGTTGGCGAACGAGGGCCAGCTCGGCACTTTTCCGGTCATGGATCTCGATCAAGGTAATCACGATCCCTCCAACACGGTTTGCGTCGGTGCGATAGGGAATGAGCTTGAGCTGCAGCCACACTCCCGAACCGTTCTGGATTTCCGTTGTCTGCGCCGTAAGGGACTGGAGAACCGACCGAATGTCGGCTCCGAGATTTGGATAGTTGAGGTTGTGAGCCAGGTCGGTGAAGGGGCGGCCGATATCGCCTTTGATCATGTTGATGTGCCGCGTGGCCGCGGGGGTGAACTTGCGAATGCGCAGTTCGGTGTCCAGGAAGACGGTGCCGATGTCGGTGGTGGCGAGCAGATTGTCCATGTCGTCGTTCAACTCCGAGAGCTCCTCGATCTTTTTCTGGTACTCGGAGTTGACGGTGATGAGTTCTTCGTTTACCGACTGAAGCTCTTCGTTGGTGCTTTGCAACTCTTCGTTGGATGAGAGCAGCTCCTCGTTCGTTGCCTGCAGCTCTTCGTTAGAGGTCTCGAGCTCTTCGATGGTTGCCTGCAGGTTCTCGCGACTCTGTTGCAGCTCGGTTTCCAGGTCGGTGATGCGGTTGCGAACGCTCTGCTCAAGGTCAAAATGCTCCTGCACCACGCGATCCGCGCTCTCCCCCTCATGTTTCTGAAAAAGAATTGCGTGGTAGCTGCTCTCGGCGTCGTTTCCAACGGGCTTGACCGTCAGTCTCACGACGAAGGGTTCACTCTGATCCCGCACGATGATGCCGTCAATCACCACCTCCTGCCGGTCGCGAATCGACTTCTGGAGGGCGCTTCCCAGCGGGATCGAGAGATCACGTCGGGCCATCTTGAGCACACTGGGGTCGAGCCGTCCCGGGGGAAGTTTCAGAAAAGGGCTGACCTCTCCGAACACGTGGCGCACCGCATGGTTCTCGTCGACCAGCACACACGGCGGAAGAAACTGTTCCACCAGATTTCCGTAGATGTGATCGATCCGGTCCCGACGATCGGTCTGGTCAAGGCGTTGAAGCTCGGGCAGTCGGATTTCCTGGCGAAAGCGCGATTCACTCGAGGGCGTTGCAGCCATTGACGGGCGTGCGGCGCCACCGACGCAGCGAAATACCTTCCATCGTGGGTCGATACTCTTGAAGTAGCGACTGAACTCAGCGACGGTTTCACTGGTTCCCAGAAAGAGAAAGCCATGTTCGTTGAGGCTGAAGTGAAAGTTGGAAAGGACTTTCTTCTGCAGGACCGGCTGCAGATAGATGAGCAGATTTCGACAGCTGATCAGGTCTACCCGCCGAAACGGCGGATCCTTGAAGATGTTGTGGTACGCAAAGATCACCATCTCGCGAATGCTCGGAACAATCTGGTAGCTCTCGCCCTTCTTTACAAAATACTTCTGCAGTCTGCTCAACGGAGCATCGGCGGCGATGCTTTCGGGGTAGATCCCCATGGAGGCGACGTCAATCGCGTGCTTGTCGATGTCGGTGGCGAAGATCTTCACCTCATTGGTGAGGTGGTTCTCCTGCAGGTACTCCGCGAAGAGGATCGCCAGGCCGTAGGCCTCTTCACCAGTGGAGCAGCCGGCGACCCAGACGCGAATCGGTGCACTGCTCTCCTTCTGGTTCACGATCTCAGGGATGACGCGACTCTTGATCAGCTCGAACGCCTCCGAGTCCCGGAAGAAGCGTGTGACGCCGATCAGGATTTCCTTGAAGAGGGTCAGAATCTCGTTGGGGTTCAGCTCCATGTAATCAACGTAGAGCCGGAGAGTATCGATCTGATTGATGCCCATTCGCCGCTCGATGCGGCGGGTAATGGTGCTCTCCTTGTAGAACGAAAGGTCGACACCGGTCTTCCGTTTGATCAGCAGAAAGATCTTGGACAGCGCGCTGCCCGAACCGAGATCTCGCGGGCCATCGCTCTGCAGCGTCACCGCACCGGTCACGTAGTTCTCCAGCTCCCGCGGCATCTGGTTGGGAGGAAGCACGTAGTCAACAATCCCCGTCGATATGGCGCTGCGCGGCATTCCGTCAAACCGCGCACTCTCTTCGTCCTGTACCATCACGATGCCGCCGGACTCTTTGATCGCCCGTACCCCGCGGGTACCGTCGCTGCCCGTTCCGGATAGAATCACCGCGACTGCGCGTTCTCCCTGGTCCTCGGCAAGCGACTGCAGAAAGATGTCAATCGGGAGGTTGAGCCCCTGCTCCTGGGCGGTGAGAAAGAGCTTACCGCGGAACATGGTCATGTTTTTCTTGCGCGGTATGAGGTAGATGTTGCCTGCCTCGACCTCCACTCCGTCCTCGGCCTGGTGGATCGGAATAGTGGTATGCTTGCTCAACAGTTCCGCCATGAGACTCTTGTAGTCGGGTGAGAGATGTTGAACGACCACGAAGGCGAATCGGTTTGTTGCCGGCATGGCGCCAAAAAACGATTCCAGCGCCTCGAGCCCTCCCGCGGAGGCGCCAATTCCTACGGTCGTGAAGGCCGTCGTGTCGGGCGCCATCAGACTCCCTCTCGCGAAAGGTGACGGCGTACCGTCTCCAGTACGGTCAGCCGTGAAAACGGTTTGCCCAGATAATCGTCCATCCCGGCTTCCGCGAACGCCTCGCGATCACCGCTCATCGCATGCGCGGAAATCGCAATCACCGGAATGGCGGGATCGAGCCCCGGCACCTCCCCGGAGCGAATGCGTCGTGTGGCCTCGAGTCCATCGAGCTCCGGCATCGAGATGTCCATGAAGACCAGATCAAATCGATGGGCTTCGAGGTATTCAAGCGCCTGCGCTCCGCTGGTGGCTGACCACACCTCGAGCCCCGCCTTTTCGAGGATGGTTCGAATAACGAGGGTGTTGATGGCGTTGTCCTCGGCGACCAGGATACGCTTTCCCTTGGTCTCGGCAGGATCAAGATCGGGCAGGCGGTCGGTTGGGATCTCGTCGTCTGGTCCTGCAACCAGCAGAGGCAACGTAAAAAAGAAGGTTGATCCCTCGCCCGCGCTGCTGTTGAAGAAGAGCTGTCCGCCCATCAGGCGTGCCAGGCGTCGAGAAATGGTGAGGCCAAGCCCCGCCCCCTGATACCGCTTGTCGTAGGCGTTCTCCGCCTGGGTGAAGCTGTCAAAAATGGTGTTTCGGAGCGCTTCGGGAATTCCGATCCCGGTGTCCGAGACTTCGCAGGTGACCTCCCAGGCATGATCGGAAAGGCGACTGCCTCCGAGCCGTATGGTGACCGATCCTTCCTGGGTGAACTTGACCGCGTTGCCGACCAGGTTGAGCAGCACCTGACGAAACCGGTTGCGGTCTCCGATGAGGCGGTCGGGGAGATTTGGATCGGCGACGATGTTCGTGGTGAGGGATTTCTCCTGGACCATCGGTTGAAACAGGGCGAGGCACTCCTGCACGGTATCGCGGATTGAAAACGGTGCGCTTTCGATGCGGATCTTGTCCGCCTCAATGCGCGAGAGGTCCAGAATGTCGTTGATAATCGAGAGCAGACTGCGAGCCGATACGTGAATTGCGCTGATGTAGTCGCGCTGCTCGGGCGTGAGGACGCTCTCCATGGCGATCTCACTCATCGCAAGAATTCCGTTCATCGGGGTGCGGATTTCGTGGCTCATGTTGGCAAGGAAGACGCTTTTCGCCCGACTGGCCGCAACGGCTTCTTCTTTTGCGATGATGAGATCGTCCTCGATGCGCCGCCGGTCGGTGATATCCACTACCGCGGTGAGACACTGCGGGATTCCCTCTTCGTCGAAATGCTGCACGCTCTCAAGCCGACACCAGATCTGCTCGCTCTCCCGGGTATTGATCCTCATCTCGGTAGTGTGGCGTCCCACCTCCGAGAAGACCGCGCTCAGGTGAGCGAAGAACGCGGTGTGAAACTCCTGAGGAAGAAACACGATAAACGGCTTGCGCACCAAACCTTTTCGTCGCGCGGCAAGGAGGTCCGCGCCGTTATTGTTGGTGGCGAGAATCACCCCCTCCTGATTCAGGACAAAATAGCCGACCGGGGCGTTCTCGAAGAGCGATTCGTACCGGTTGCGCGCCTGGGTGAGTTCTCGCTCGCTCTTCACCAGCTCATCGTTCTGCATTTCCAGTTCGATCTGGTGGGTTCGCAGTTCGTACACCAAGCTCTCGTCCGCACCGGTGGTACCGGACTGAGCATCTCGAGCAAGCCGTTCGGCCTGTTGGCGAATTTCCGCCTTTTTATCTTCCGACAGCATAGGTGATTCTCGCCGAAAGTATAATCAATTCGAGTGCGGATTACCAAATGCGAAGGGTAATTTGGTCGTGGACCGTGCCGTCAACCAGGAGCTGCATCCGATGTTCGCCCGGCGGAAGCTGCACTACGGTGCGCACCCGCTCAACGCCGTACGCCACAACGGCGCCGGACACCGTGAGAGAGAGCCTGGTGCCTGCTGGACCCACGGCCACCACCGTCACTCCCTGGTCTTCTGCGGGAACTCCGGGATCAAAGAGAAAGACCGAACCGTCCGCCGGAAACCGGATGGTGGCCGCATCCGAGTCCCCCCCGCCGGTCGGAGAGCCGGCAGGCGCGTTTCGGCGGGTGATCTCGCGGTGTTCCGGTGCCGCTGGAGGCAACGCCCAGGGAGCGGGGTCAAGGGGATGGACGTGCTCCGCGAAGAAATCTGCAAGAATTCGGGCCGGGAGACTGCTTCCGGTCTCCCCGCTGACCGTCGCGCCGGTATGGTTCCCCATCCAAACAACCGCGGTCAGACGTGCGGTCGATCCCACGGCCCAGATGTCCGAGAACTGATTGGCCGTTCCGGTCTTGAAGATCGCGGGAAAGGGCGTTGCGAGTGGATTGGAGAGGCCGAATCCGGGTGCCCGCGCGTGGGAATCGGCGAGAATGCGGGCGACGGCCGTCGCCGCGGAAGGAGAAATGGGGGCACGGCGTACGATTGGATCGCGGCCCGCAAGC
Source organism: Spirochaetales bacterium (assembly GCA_007130025.1). Lineage (GTDB taxonomy): Bacteria > Spirochaetota > Spirochaetia > DSM-27196 > PWMO01 > PWMO01. The sequence goes on from SLTF01000031.1 coordinate 6,718, forward strand.
AGAAATGGCTCAACCAGCGTGCCGCCGCGAACAAAGAGCGCGAACGCGCGGGCTAACTCCCAAGGGCTCACCGCGGTGTTTCCCACCGCGATTCCGTGACCGAGCAGATCGACGCGCTCGGGAGCGTCCGTGAAGCCGATGCGGCCAAACGCTTCGGCAACGGTGGTCACCCCAAGTGACTCGGTGAGAAAGACGGCGGGCACATTGAGCGACGAGGCGAGCGCGGTTGCAAGCGGGACCGACTCGGAGAACCGGCGCGAAAAGTTCACGGGAAGGTAGGCCCCCTGATCGGCGGTGCCAAACTGGGCTCGATGATTGGGCAGCATCGCGTCGACGGATGTTCCGCGGTCAATGGCGAGGGCGTAGAGAAAGGGTTTCAGCGTTGATCCCGAGGGGTTTCGTACCCGGACTCCATCGATCTGGGCTCCGGGAGCGGTTCCCTCTGGATTGGCCGACCCAACCCAGGCAAGCACGGCCCCCGTCGAGTGATCAATTACCAGGGCGGCGGCGTGAGCGATTCGCCGATCCTGTGATCGCGCTACCGCCGTCGAAAGCGCACTCGCGAGTCGCTGCTGCATGGGCAGATCGAGGGTAAGGAACAGCGGGTGACCGGCGCGCGGCTCGGTTCGGTGCAGGGCCTGGTACCCGGCCTGGGCCGCGGCCACCGCGTGTGGCGCATGGTTGATGATCTGGTCCGGGCGCC
>SLTF01000043.1 GCA_007130025.1 Spirochaetales bacterium
CGCCGGAGATTGCGCCCGCGCTCGAAGCGCTCACCGGCCGTCCACTGCCGCAGAATGTGGCTTTCTCCCTGCAGCGATGGACCGCCGATCATGAGGCCATCTCACTCACCGATTGCGTTCTGCTCACCGTCAGCGAGGAACGGCGCACCCTCCTCGCGCACGCCCGGGAGCTTGCCCCCTTCATTCTGGCGCAACCGGCGCCGGGCGTCTTTGCCCTTGACCGGACGCGCGAGTCCGAGTGGATGACCGCGCTTCGCCGCCTTGGCATCGCGGTGCTCCCCCGGGTTACCGGGCGCGACGTCGGAACCAGACAGAGGCGGAGCCGTCTGGGATCCGCGCATTCCAAAGACGCCGTGGCGGCAAACCGGTGGAAGGAGCGGCTGCACGGCGCAACGGCTGCGACTCCACCGTCCGGAGCAGCAGCCCACCGGGAAGAGGAACTGCTCGCTTCCCTCGATGAAGCCGATATCACCGACGCCGGCAAGGAGGAGATGGCGCTGCGCATCCGCCGCAAGCTGATTCTCCTTCCCGAGCAGGTGCGCCCGGGAGCGGTACGGGCTGAACGTCGCGAAGCGAAGGGACTCGATTACGTGGGGAAGGTGCGGATCATCGAATCGGCCCTTCGGACTCCCGGCGAAAAACTCGAGGTGATTCAGCGGGGACGCGACGGGCGCCCGGTGAGGTTTCTGCTCTCCCCGGCCACCCTCGAGCGGCGAGGCGCAGAGATGGTGCTGGTGGGAGAGGAGATTACCAACGGCGAGGTGGTACGTATCTCGGTGGGAAAGATCGCCCTGGTGCGGGCGCTCCGCGGCTGGATCTCACCGCGCCGATAACGCTACCTGCCGGTAGCGCCGGTACTGCGCATCGGCTTGACGCTCAAACATCAACCGACCGGAGACCGTCCGGCACCCCGCGGCGGCGGCGCGACGCAGCAATGCGGTCTCTTCCGGCGTATAGACGATATCGTAGACAATCTCAGACCCCGAGAACCGGTAGAAGTCAATTGGATCGCCGTTGATGTCGGGTTCCATCCCGATGCTGGTGGTCTGCACGATGATGTCGGCGGACTCGGCAATGAGCGAAGCTGCCGAGGCGTCGAGGGGTGCTACCCGCACCGCCGCTGCGGCGGGAAGCCGTGTCGCGATCTCGTCGCGAAGCCGCTCGGCGCGTTCCACCGTTCGATTCAGCAGAAGCACCGCGACCCCTTCGCGCAACAGGGCCGACACCACCGCCCGCGCAGCGCCCCCGGCACCAACCACGGTCGCGCGCAATCCGCGGAACCCAGCCGCCCCGGTGGGTGGAGCCCCGGCCGTCGCGACTGCCGCTGCGACGGCGTCACGAAGCGGTTCGATGAAACCCGCCACATCCGTGTTGAAACCGCTCCACCCCACCCCGTCGCGCACCACGGTGTTGCAGGCGCCGGCGTCGTATACCGACTCGTCGGCTTCGCGCAGAAAGGGGATCACCGCCTGCTTGTGCGGAATGGTCACCGAGAAACCCTGCACCGGCAGAAGCTCGCAGAGGCGAACGAAGGCCTCCGGATCATCAACCTCAAACGGCAGGTAGACCGCATCAATGCCGTCGTCCGCGAAACGCGCATTGTGGTAGGCCGGGGAGCGCGAGTGCATGACCGGATTCCCAATGACGCCAAAGAGGGTCGTTTTCCCGGTGATGTGGGGATAGCGATAGAGATCGTTCATGGTAGCGGGATCGATGTGCCCCGGCGCGGCCGAAACCTCATCGTGACTGTGCGGCGAACAGAAGGTGAGCAGGGACCCAAACCGACCGGCCAGCACTCGAGCCGGGAAACCCACCGAGCCCATTGCAACCACAATCCGCGGACGCGATTGAGCATCTGCGCCCGCCGCCATTGCCGCCTCGACAAATCGCACCAGATCGGCGCTTCCGCCCGGCATCACCGCCGCCTTGGGAATCTCTCCCTCGGCAACCCCGTGTCCGCACAGAAACCCGGCGAGCCCTTCGGGGACTCCTTCAAAATCGTGCAGGGAGCGAATAATGGCAGTCCCGTCGGCCGCGGCGACGGTTCGCAGCGCCTCGTCCTCCCCGGCAATCCACGTTTCCAGATCGGCGTAGGCGTATCCACCCCCCTGCAGTCCGTGGGCCAGGAGGTGGCGGCGCTCACCTTCGCCGTCGTTCCACTTTCCGCCGTCGCGTGGGGCGCGGACGGTAAGAATCGCGGGAAGTCGGGTTCCACCCGTTCGCCCGGCCGGAAGTGCCGACGGGAATCGGTCCACCTCGTGCCGTTCGGCGGGCAGGAGGAAGTCGGCACGAAGCTCCACCAGATCGATACCGGATGAGTATCGCGAGATCGCACGAAGGTTCTCCGCAATCGTCTTGCCCGTCAGGCTGAGGCAGATCACGAGGCGGCCGTATCCCGGCAGCAGGCAACCACGCCCCCGGCCTTCAGGAAGGCTCCGAATTCATCCGCGGCAACCGGCGGCGAGAAGAGGTATCCCTGAATGCTGTTGCAATCCTCGGCGCGCAGAAACTCAAGCTGCTCGAGTGTCTCTACGCCTTCCGCGAGGGCTTCAATCTTCAACCCACGCGCCATCGAGATGATTGCCTTTACGATCTCCCGGTTGTTGGTATTTGCCGAAAGGTCGTCGATGAACGATTTATCGATCTTCAGCGTATTGATTGGAAGTCGCCGCAGGTAGTTGAGCGATGAGTAGCCGATGCCGAAGTCGTCGATGGAGATCCGGATGCCGTGGCTTCGGATCTCTTCCATCTTGGTGATGGCGTCTTCGGGATCTTCCATCACGGCTCCCTCGGTGATCTCGAGCTTGAGACATTCGCCGGGCAGCTTCAGGGCGCCGAGAATGCCGGAGATGCGCTCCACCAGGTCAGGCTGTTTGAACTGCGAGGGAGAGAGGTTTACCGACACGTACATGGAGGTGCCGTACGCCTCACGCCAGTCACGCAACTGCCGGCACGCGTTGTAGAGCGTCCACTGCCCGATGAAGCGGATGTCGCCGTTTTCTTCGGCCACACCAATGAAACGTCCCGGCGGAATGGGGCCGAGAACGCGGTTGTTCCATCGAATCAGCGCTTCGCAGCCGTGAATCCGGCCGTCGCGGTCGACAAAGGGCTGATAGACAATCGAGAACTCTTCGAACCCGTCCTGAATCGCGCGGCGAAGCTCTTTCTCGATGGTCTCTTTTTCGTGGTAGCGACGCCCCATCTCGTCATTGTAGATAACCACCGACCGGCCGGTTGCCTCAGACTCGTCAAGCGCGATGTAGGCGTTTCCGAGGATCTCCTCGCGCTGCGCGTCACCGTCGGTGTAGAGGCAAATCCCAATGGAACAGCCAAAGGCCACATCCTTGGCGGGAGGTTCGTGCGGCATGGAGACCTCGCGAACCACCGATTCGGCCGTAGAACGGGCGCGCCGCTCGTTCTTCACCACCCCCATCAACAGCAGGAACTCATCGACGCGATCGGACTGGTAGACGCAGTCTCCGATGGTCTCGCGCATGCGCGCCGCGGTGCGAAAGAGAAACACCTTTCCGCGATCACGGGTGTTCTTGATTCGGTCGTACCGACGGTCGAGGCGAACCACCGCAACGGCAAGCACATCGTTGTGGCGGGCGTGATCCTCGCTCATGGTGCGGAAGTCGCGGTCAAACACGCGCCGAATGGGGAGGCCGGTATGGGGATCCTGATTGATGACGGCCAGCAACTCGTTCTGGTTGGCCGTCAGTTCCTCGATCTCGGACCGGAGCGTCTGGTTCTCGCGCTCCAGCAAAGTAAGTTGGTGAGCCTCGGGAGTACTCCCGGGGTCGGCCTGATCTTGTGTGCTCACCCCTGCCTCCATTTTCATTTACGATAGTGCGTTCCATGGAGAACGGTCAAGCGGGAATGGTTCCTGCGATGCGAAATGCATTCGTATATACCCGCACCCGTGGAGGGCGCACGTACCCACAGAGGGTGATCCCCAGTCGCTCCGCGAGATCGCAGGCGAGAGTGGTTGGTGACCGTTGGGAAGCGACAATGGGAACCGCCAACCGTGCCGCCTTCATGACCATCTCCGAGCTGATCCTGCCGGAGGTGAGCAGCACCATACCGGCTACGTCAAGGTCGCCGCGGATTGCCTTTCCCCACAGGCGATCAACGCAGTTATGCCGACTTACATCCTCGGCGATCAGAACCAGGGATCCACCACGGCCCAGCGCCGATCCGTGGACCCCGCGTGCCGCACTGCGCAACCCTTCCACCCGAATGAGCTCGCGCATCATCGCCGTAAGTTCGGTGGCCAGAACCGGCGGTCCGTCGGGCACCCGCGTCAGGTTCTGCTCGTCGATAAAGGTCACCCCACCCCCGCAACCCGAGGTAAGCACCCGCCTTCCCGCGGGGGTAACGGAGACATCGGTAAGCAGCACATCGATGCAGCTCCCCGAATCCGCAACCGAAAACGCCTCGATGTCGCTCAACGATGCGATCAGCCCCTCGGACCGCAGAAACCCAATCGCAAGTTCCTCCAGGTCTACCGGGCTGCACGTTAACGTGACCAGCTCCTGCCCGTTCAGGTAGAGGCAGACCTGCGCTTCCTCGATCAGATTATGCTCCCGCACCGTCCAGCCCTCAGGCGAGAACTCGAGGTGCCGGCTTGGTCGATATCCGGGTCCCGCTCGGTCGGTCGTGCGAGGCATGGTGCTGCTCCTGTTCTGGACGGATTCCGGCGCTCGGTGGTCTGCTGGGGTGTCGTACCGAACGCCTCGCACTACCCTAACAGCTTGAGCAGATGTGGGCAATAAGACCCCGGGCGCGCGGCGACAATATCGAGATAACTCGCACTTTTCATTGCGATCGAATCAAATATACGATACAATAGTGCTTATATTGTGAATTCAGTAGGATTATTATGGAGCCTCGTTTGAACCGGGTTATGGTTCTGCGCCTTGCGAAGTATCTGCGCGTGTTGCAGCAGTTAAAGGCGCTGGGATTTGTCAAAGTATTCTCCAACAACCTCGGCGACGCGATTGGCGTTACCCCTGCCGTAGTACGCAAAGACTTCTCGCTGATCAATATTCCCGGAAACAAACGTGGCGGGTACAACATCGATACCCTGATCACCGACATCACCACCCTGCTTGGGCACGAAGAAGACCATGCGGTGGTGGTGGTTGGCTGCGGTCGGATCGGCGGGGCGCTGATGGACTACCGTGAGTTCGAACGCGAAGGGATTCGCGTTGTTGCCGGCTTTGACACGGAACCGGAGCGCGTTCAGGCGCGAAGCGGGATTCCGGTGCACCACATCTCTCAACTCTCCGAGGTGGTGCGGGAGCTGAAGATTCACGTTGGAATCATCGCGGTGCCGGACAATCAGGCGGCAGCGGTTTTCGACCAGATGCTGGAAGCCGGTATTCGGGGCATTCTCAACTTCACCTCCGTAGACCTCAAATCCGGACGGCGCTGCGGACCGGATAACTGCCCCATCCAGTGCGTGGTTCAGAACGTCAACATCGGTCTGGAAATCGACAACCTGTTCTATCTGATCAACACTCGCGACCCGGGGCAGACCATCCCCATCTCGGAGATCAAGGCTCGTCACGCCCGCGCCGCGGGAGCCGGTTGAATGAGTCCCATGCTGCTCAACACCGAAGACTCGCCTCCCTTCATCCTGGAGCTCATCTACCGCCTGCGTATTCGCGACGTGATGACCCGGACGGTGATCAGCGTTCCGCGCGGCACCCGCATGCGCGAGGTGCAGGCGCTGATGAAGGAAAACACCATCACCGGCATCCCCGTCGCAGAGGACGGACGGCTTCTCGGCCTGGTCAGTGTCGATGACATCCTCAACGCATTGATTGACGGTTTCATCGACGACGTGGTGGAAAACCGCATGACGCGGAACCTCATCGTCCTGGAAGACGACATGCCGCTCTCATTCGCCATCTCCTATTTTGAGAAATACCGGTACGGTCGCTTCCCCATTCTCGATCGAAGCAAGCGTCTCGTCGGAATCATTTCCAGCCGCGACATCCTGATCAAACTGCTGCTCGAGTTCAACACGGAGATGGAGAACCTGGAGAAACAGTTCAAGTGGAGCGAGGGTGAGGTCCCGGCCGGCAGTACCCGGTGCGAGTTTGCGGTTCGCAAGTTCGATTTCGAGAACGCGGGCAAGGCGTCGTTTGAGATCAAGAAGATCTGCAAGGAGCGAATCAGCGATCCAAAGATCATCCGCCGCATCGCGGTTGCCGCATACGAGCTGGAGATGAACCTGGTCGTTCACTCCAACGGCGGGAAGGTGTTCTTCTCGTGGGCAGACAACAAGGCCACCATCGTGGTGATCGATAGCGGCCCCGGTATCCCCAACGTCGAAGACGCGCTTCGCGAGGGGTTCACCACCGCCACCGAATGGGTACAGTCGCTTGGGTTTGGGGCCGGCATGGGGTTACCGAACACCAAGCGCGTCGCCGATGAGTTTTCCATCGAGTCGAGCCCCAGTGGAACCAAGGTTACGGCAGTCATCAGGGTGAACCAGGATGAGCAGCTTCCGGATAAGGAGGACGAATGAAGATCTCGCAGCTTGAGACGGTGCTCGGATTTCGGACGGTGCAGAACTCATACGAAGACCGCGAAATGTCGTGCGGCTATACTTCGGACCTGTTGAGCGACGTGATGGCAAACGCTCGCGAAGACTGCGTTCTCATTACCATCCAGGCGCACAAGAACGCCGTAGCGGTTGCCACCATGGCCGGAATTGCCGCCATCCTCGTCTGCAACAGCCGCCCCATCCCCGACGACATGATCGAAGCGGCCCGCTCCGAGGGCATTGCCGTCTTTGTCACCGAAAAATCCCAGTTCATCGCCGGCGGCGAAATCTACCAGGCGCTTTCGCGCGAATAGGGCCACCATGGCGTGGTTCCGCGCGGATCTCCATCTCCATTCCTGCCTCAGCCCGTGCGGGGACCTCGAGTCCTCGCCGTCCGCCATCGCGGCCACCGCTCGCGAACGTGGGCTCGACATGGTCGCCCTCACCGATCACAACAGCGCGCTGAACTGCCCCGCCTTCGCAAAGGCGTGCGCTGCTCACGGCCTTGGGGCGCTGTTTGGCATGGAGGCAACCAGCCGTGAGGAGGTTCACCTCCTCTGTCTCTTCGAAACGGTTGGTCAGGCCCTCGAGATGGGAGAGCGGCTTTACGACAGACTCGCGGACGTGCGAAATATTCCGGAGAAGCTCGGAGACCAGGTCTTCGTCGATGTCGATGAAAACATTCTCGGCGAAGTCGAGAAGCATCTGATTGGCGCGGTGGACCTGAGCGTGGATGAGATCATGGCACTGGTATTGGACCGCGGCGGCCTGTTCATTCCCGCCCACATCGATCGCACCGTCAACAGCATGGGTTCCCAGCTCGGCTTCCTGCC
>SLTF01000238.1 GCA_007130025.1 Spirochaetales bacterium
ACGGCGCCGGCGGCCCCGTGACGGTGAAGGGAAACCGGCGTTCCTGCACCCGGAGTTCGTAGCGTTGATCCGGCACCAGGCGCTGCCGGGGCGTCACGGTCACCGTGTCCATGGCGCTGTTCCACTCGAGCAGCGACGGGACACCGGGTGAGAACTGCACGATACCCGGACGCAGACCCACCGGCACCGGCGAGGTGAACCGCAGAATAAAGCCGTCGGTTGCGTCCACCCCGGGAGGCGCTGCGCCCGCACCGTCTGCCGGGATACTCAGCGGGACCCCGCCTGGTTCGGTGGTAATCGAGGCCACTTCCGGCACGCTCGCATCGGGGGTGGACACATGAACAACATGATCGCGGGCGAGGGAGTTGCCTTCGCGGCAGGTCGCCGATGCGGCGATTGTCAGCGCATAGGAGGTGCCCGACAGAAGGGGCTCGGAGGGGGTCAGGGCAATCCGGTGATCGTCGTTGAGCCAGTGAACGGAAAACCGGACGGAAGGCGCCATCGAGAGGGCCTCGATCATTCGATCGCGCGCCATGGGCTGGGAGAACTCGACCTCCAGTCGATGCAGCTCGCCGTCCGGGTGTAGCGTCACTTCCTCATCGACCACAACCGGCCGGCTGTCGTGAGTGCGCAACAGGAAGGAGAACTGCAGCTCCCGGTCGAGCGCGTTCCCGCGGCGGTCCTCGGCCCGCGTACTCATGCGCACCGTATATGATTCGCCCGGCCGAAACCCGTGGTGAGGGCGGAACTCCAGACGGTCTCCCCGGCCGCTCCAAGAGAACCGGCCGGCCACCGTGCCGCGCGAATCCTCAAGGGAGAACGCCTGTTCCGTGTGAACCCGGTGGGTAGGCTGCGAGAACAGAACCGCCACGGCCGCAGTGTCCGCCGGGGAGACAAAGCGGTGTGCCGGTTCGTACGCGATTACCCGCAGAGACTCCATGTGCAGCAGATCTTCCACGAGGGCGCAGCCACTCTGCGACACCGCCGGCAGCGCCAGGAGCAGCGCGATCGCCGTTGTTTTCGCCGCGGTCTTCACCCCGCGGGCCCAGACGTCAAACCGTGTTGTCATGGTCCCTCCATGTGAAACAGTACTTCGACATCGGTTCCCAACCGATGACCCCCAGCCGTCTGGATTCCCGACGGGCCACCCGGAATCCGAAGGAGAAACAGGCCCTGTTCATTGCTTCCCGGTGGGCGAAATCCGTGATAGGAAACCGAGAGCACCCGGTCGGTGACCCAACCGTACTGAACGGCCGTTGGCGAGGGCTGCCCGCCGGGAAGAAGACGCACGATCGACAGCGCGTTCACCACGGCCTGTTTCTCTGCCGGCGACCGAAACGGGTGCGAGAACTCAAACTGAAACAGCATCGCGAAGTAGGGCGGAGCGGAAGGATCAAGCGCGACACTTCCGGTATCCGGGAACTCGGTGATGGGATGGGGCGATCCCGATACCTGCAGCCGCTCAATCCGGAGGCCGGTTTCGGTTGGCGTAATCGTCTGCTCAAAGGCGCCGGCAATTCGGTTTCCATCGACATCGCTTGCCTGCGACGAGAGCGTGACTCGATAGGTCTGACCGGGCTCGAACGGCTCCGAGGGCACGAACACCACGGTGTCCGCGGTTGGTCGGCGAAACGAGCCGGTAATCGACGGCTCGAGGCGCCACGCCCGCTCGACCGATGAATGTTCCATTGGTTGGGAGAATCGAATGCGAATGGCCGACCAGAGGGGAATCACCGCGTCCGGCGCGTTCACGTTGTCGCCGGCCGCTTCGTCCGCCGGCTCCCGGCCGTCAATCATGGGTATCGCGTATACCGAGGTGACCGACGGGCGGTCGGTGAGTCCCTGAACAGAAAACAGAAACCGCCGCTCCCGGGTCAGCGGGGCGCCGTCCTGGTCGGACGCATCGGCGGCAACCCGGAGTGTGATGGACGACGGAGTTCTCCACCGAGACAGCGGAGTAATGAGGAGAAGCGTTCCGCCCTCCTGCCATGTGAGCGTGTGCTCCGCGGCCGGCTGCACGGAAACGTTCCTGCTGGTAACCGTTTCATCCATTGGTGCGGAAAACTGCAGGCTGATCGAGTCCGTGGGTGCGATGGTGCTGCCGGTTGGCGGATTTGATGTCGTGACGTCGGGAGGCAGGTGGCCCGGAGCTCCGGCAAAGAAGGGAAGCTCCACGGCGACCCGATGCTCCCGGCCGCGGGCGTCCCTCACCTGGCCGTTGAGCCGCAGTTGGTAACGGGTTCCTGGAGAGAGCGGACGGTGAGGGGTGAACCAGAGCGTGTGGCGGTCCCACCGGAATGTGCCGCTGATCGCTCCGCGGTCGGAATCGATCTGGAAGAGCGTCTCCACCGTGTGGTGGTCCATGGGCCGGTCGAACGAAATCGAGAGCAGAGCATCAACCCGGACCACCTGGAAGGGTTCGCCCGGGAAGGAATCGACCGTCAACGAGTCCCGGTCGAGCAGCAGCTCGCAGCCGGAAAGCGCGAGCGCGATGAGACCGATCGTCATGAAATACCGGAAAGCGCACGGGGCCCTCCGACTGACTGCCTGTGCTCTCATGGTCTGCCGTCCCGAACTGCCGTTACGGCGAGGCCGTCGCGGAACCACGGTTGGGGTTGAGTGGCAATCAGATCGCCGGCGGAAATCGGTCCAGCCACGGCCCGCTCACCGGCCGGCGTCTCCAGTGACCGTACCCTAACCATCCGCAGCAGGCCTTCTCGCACCACAAAGACCGTCTCGGGTGTGCCGGCCCTCACCGCCTGGTCGGGAACAATGACCGCGGATACCGGTGGTCCCAGAATGATGCGCACCGTGCCGAACATTCCTGGAAGCAGGCTTCCATCCGGGTTTGCGGCGGTCACCTGGATGCGTGCGCTTCGCGAGCTGGTATCCACTCGTGGTGATACCAGAGAGATCGTTCCGGGAACTGATCTCTCCTGGTTTCGTCCAATGAAAACCGTCGCCTCGGCACCGGGGGCAATCTCCCCAACGCGGTGCTCGCTTACCGATGCCACTACGAGCACCGGATCAACCGTCATGACGGAGAACAGCGCCGATTGCGGTCGGGCGAGGGACCCCGCGTCGAGACCGCGCGAGGAAATCCGACCGGAAACGGGCGCACGGATCACCGCCTCGTCCCGGGTGCGAGAGAGGGCAACCGTCTCCAGTTCCGCACTCCGGTGCTCGGCCTCCGCCACCTCCAGACGGGCGCGCAGTGGAGCCGTGTGAATGGCGATCAGTTGATCAAGCCGCTCCTGAGGCGAGGCGGGAACCGGAAATCCCGCGGCAGCGATATCTTCATCGCGATAGCCCACCGAGAGCATCGCGAGGTCGCCGCCAATCTGCTCGCGGTCGGTTCGGATTCGCTCGTACTGGGTGCGAACGGCATCCAACTCGGCATCGGTCACGCCGCCAACCACATGCAGCTGCTCGCGTCGACTCATCATGTCCCGAACCGTCTCGTACTCCCGTTGCCGCTGGGCGAGCTCGCGCTCGGTCTTTGCGATGCGAATCATCTGGGTTTCCACCTCTCGTCGCCCTCCGGCAACCTGTTCTCGCGCGAGTTCCCGCATCGCGTGACGCGCGTCGAGCCCTGCACGCGCCTGATCGAGGGCGAGCTCGATTCTTCTCGTGTCCAGCGTCGCGAGGTGATCGCCGGTGGCTACCCAGTCGCCAACCTCCACCGCTATTCGCTCCACCACCGCCTCCAGGGTGGGAAAGACTTCCACAATGGCGCTGTGCATCACCGTGCCGTGGGTTTCGAGCGTCGGCTGCACCGTACGGATCGCCGCCGTGGTCACCGCGACCGCCGGCGGCTCCGGCGGTGCGCTCACCGTCTCGTGGTGGGCACAGGTAGCGAGGCCCAGCCACGGCACCACACAGAGCGCGATCACGCGGAGTGGGGCTGGTTGGCCGGTCAAAGAAGTCAGTCGTTTGGTGAAGATCATGATTCCTCCGCAAGAAACATCAGCCATTCGGGATGGTGATCGGGGGCAGCCAGCTGGATCAGATGGAGCTCGGCGGCAAACAGCGCCGCGATTGTGCGCAGCAGCTCGACCTCCGTACGGGCCGTTTCCCCATCCTGCTCGAGCGCCCGGATCCGCGTGATTTCCCCGAGTTGGATCTGCACCTCACGGATGGCGCCCATCTCCCGCTGAAGCTCAAGCCGACCGCGAAGCAGGTCAATTCGGGCGCGCAGAAGTTCAACGCGGTCCACGGCCTCTGATGTCGCATCGGCGATTTCCTGGTGAGTCATGGTCAGCACCGCTCTGCTCTGGTCCAGCGCAAGGCGGGCCGCGGCAATCGAGGAGAGCTGGTTCAGACCGTCACCGGGATGGACGGCAACCGAGAGCGCTCTGGTCCGTTCGTCCTGCGCGGTGGTACCCACGGTAACCCGGGTATCGTTGGGGAGCAGGGGAGCCCCAAACCGGATGGAGCCGGTAAGGGAAAGCCCCGGCTCGTGCAGGGGGAATTGATCGCCCGAGGCGTGCAACTCCGCGCCAAGCTGGAGCGACGGGAACCACGCGGATCGCGCAACGCGAAGCTCCTGCTCCGCGATGTCGCGCTGTGTCGTAGCCCTCACCAGCGCCACCGCCCGCTCCCGCGAATCGGTCTCCCGCACGCGTTCGGGATCGATGGTTCCGCGGTAGTCGGGATCGACCCGTGCGCGAAACCGCGGTACCACGCCCGGGTCCAATCCCAGCGCCCGGCGAACGGCGGCGCGACGGGCGGCGAGGCTTTGCCGCGACTCGACGGCGTCAAGCTCAACGGCTCGCACCGCCAGCTCCAGTTCGGTGAGATCGTTCCGGGTGACCAGGCCCAGCGCAAACTCCGCGCGTGCGATCCGCAGCTGATCGCGGGCAACCTCGTGCGCCCGAGCAAACAGCTCGGAGGCCATCTCTTCAATGAGTACCCGGGCGATCTGCTCCATTGTCGCCATCGTGACGGCATGAATCCGTTCCTGGTGTTCTCGCGCAACCGCGGTTGCACGAATGGATTCGATCCGGTGGCCCGCTTGTCTCCGCCCGCCGGAGGTCACCAACTGCTCGACTCCCAGCGAGATTCGCCGCGAGCTGGTGTCCGGTCCGGCGTACCGCACCGAATCCATCATCGAGTACCCAAGGGTGAGGCTTGGGAGTAGATCGCGGCGCGCCAGACGCGCTCGTGAGTTGGCGATGCGCATCTCTTCGGCCAGCGCACCGACCGACGGATCGCGTTCAAGAGCTCGAGAAACCGCTTCCGCGAGCGTCATGGGTGACGACGCCCGGGCACCCGTTGCCGCATGCGCGCCGGTGGGCGCAGCGATTGCGCACAGCGCGACGATCGACATCGTGCAGACCGACAGGGTGACCGGTCGGTTGGAAAACCATCGACTCATCCATTCCTCCATTCAGCTACCCCTTATCAATCACCTCTGTGCGTCCCTGATTCACGTTTTTTTTCAAAACGTGAATTTTCCTGCTCTTTTCCCCCGTTTAGAGGGGTGACACGTGAGTGGAATCAAGGAGGGTGGGTATGCAGAGAGTACGGCAACGGTGGGTGTTCACGCTGTTGGTTGGTGTGGCGGTCTCAATTGGTGCTGATCCGTGGTACGAGATGGCGGGCCGCACCGGATTTGACGACGCACTGATCGGCGTGGTCCGGGCAACCGATCTGGTGACCAGCCACCTGCCGGTGGGCATCGATGGTCTCGATGGATGGGAACGGGACCACGCTCGCGATCTGGCGGCCCAGCGTCACGCGCAATGGATCTTCGATCAGCTCGGTCCGCCTCAGCTGGTGCAACTCGCCGGCGAGCTGGAGCGTATCGGTCGGCGCTACTCCTTCGTGGGCGAGGGCGACGCGATTCCGGTTGATTCGGCCGGGGATCCGCTGATTCGGGATATTCAGCTCTGGAGCGCTGACCAGGCTCAGTGGCGCGACGAGGCCCACGGTCGCGTTGAACGGTGGCTCGCCGAATGGCAGCAATCCGCGGCAGACTCCAGCCGTGCTGCGCTCGCCTCCATCGCGGAGAACGATCGACCGGCGGTGGCGGACCACCTTGCCGCGCTCATTGATTCGCGTGCCCGTACGGTTCGATCCGACGGCGAGCGGCTGCTCAATGAGGCGGCGGTTCGGTTACGCTTTGTGCGCGAGCAGGACACCTGGTCGCTCATGCGCAAGCGGGAATCGCTCCTCCCCGAGCAGCTGGTTGACAGCGCAATTAGGGAGACCCTGAATGCATCCCGATCGGTCGATGCCGCTGCCTGGACACCCTCCGCTTCCGGCCATCATCTGTTGATTACCCTCCTGGGTGGCGCCAACCAGAACTCCGTCGGATTGGACGAGGGACTCTCTGCCTGGCTCGAAGCCGAACAGCGGATGGCGGAGCAGCACTATCGTCGGCAGGAAGCGCTCCTGACTTCATTCGCGGCTGGAGAGGCCGGCTGGGATGAGAACCTCGCCGCGCTCGAGCGGGAGCGGCAAGCCTGGACGTCCGGGCTGCTCCATCAGATGAGCGAAGGGCGAAGTCGGTGGGACGAAGACCTGATCCGATTTGGTGAGCAGTTTCACGCGCACGTCGGAGACGTCGCGGCCGGTGCTCGTCTTGACGCACAACGCATGGCGTGGGATCTCAGCGCCATTCTGGCCGCGTATCAGAACGCCGATGCATTCGAGCGATTCACTCAGTCCACCATCGCCGCCCTCACCGCCGAGCGTGAACGCCTGCGGGCAGTGTCACGCGATACGGCGTATCTCGATGAGGAGCTCCTCACGTGGCAAGAGACCCAGGCAGATGCCGCCGCGGAAATGCAACGCATTGAGCATGCGCTTCGCGATGAAGCAGACCGCATCCTTTCCGAACGCGATCGGTTTGATCCGGCCGCATCCGAGCGGGTCCGCCTGGTGGGGCTCGCTGAGCTTCTCGATCATCAAATTGCCGTTGCGAGCGCGGTTGCGGATTACGCTGCGCGGGAAGGAGTAGGGCGCGAACGCGACGCGGAAACGCGGGAAGCGCTTGCCGTCGCCCAGAACCAATTCGATCGCCTCGCTCACCGCTACCACGAGCTTCTCCGGGAGATCGATGAATGGGCGGCGCGGGTTGCAGCGGCGCAGGACGAGGTGCAGCGAAGATCGAGCACCGTTGAGGATCTGCAACGCGAGGCGGAGGCGGCGCGCTCGCGCTATGAGCAGCGGTGGGAAATCTGGTACGCGGGAGATCCGGAGATTCTCGAGCGAGCGCGGGATCACGCCCAGCGTCAGATTGATCGATACCTCGCAGAGGAGCGCGCCGCGCTCATTGGGGATGCGCTTCGCGCCATGGAAGCCGAAGCGCGAGCGCAGGTTCGCGAGACGGCCGAAGCGCTTCTTGAGGGACTCACCGCGGTTGGTCCGTCGGGACTGGA
>SLTF01000371.1 GCA_007130025.1 Spirochaetales bacterium
AGCAGCGATACCTGGCAGTCGAGCATGGCCACGTCGATCTTCTGCCCCTTGCCGGTTATGGTCCGGTGATAGAGGGCCGCGAGGATCCCGATGGCGGTGTAAAGCGACGCGCTCAAGTCACCAATGGATACTCCCACCCGCGTTGGCGGCCCGTCGGGCCACCCCGTGATACCCATCAGCCCTCCCGCCGCCTGGGCGAGGATGTCGTAGGCAGGCTTGGTGGAGTCCGGACCGCTGTGACCAAAGCCTGACGATGCAGCGTAGATGAGCCGCGGCCACTCGGCGCTGAGCGTCTCGTAGCCAAGACCGAGTTTTTCCATCACACCGGGGCGGTAGTTCTCCACCAGCACGTCGTAGGTGTGCATGAGCTGCCGGAAAATCTGGCGACCCTTCTCGGTTTTGAGGTTGAGCGAGAGACTGCGTTTCCCGCGGTTGATGCTGATGAAATAGAGACTGCGATCGTTCTTGAAGGGACCAAAGCTGCGTGAATCATCTCCCGTGCCGGGGATCTCAACCTTCAGGACCTCGGCACCGAGGTCCTGAAGCAGCATGGTACAGAATGGTCCCGCCAGAACGCGCGTAAGGTCCAGAATCCGGACCCCGGCGAGCGGTTTACTCATGGATAGCTCCCGCTATTTCTTGCGCGCTTCTTCGGCAAGCCAGGGGTTGTCCGCGATGGATACGTCACCGAACTTGGTGAGCTTGCACTTTGCCTTTTTCTGCATGAGCGCGTCGTACCGGTCGTCCTCCACGAAGGCCACCACGCGGGCCAGGCTCGACTCTCCGTCGACAAAGCGCCACGGAAAGACGCCGATGGTGGCGCGCTGGTTGAGCAGGAGGTCGATGTCGCCACCCACGCACTCGGCGTGCACGATGCTGTGATTAAACATCTCGAGGTGCATCAGCTGGTACTTGTCGTCGGTGAAGATCTCGGTCAGTCCCTTGCCGTACTTCTTCTTGAAGTGGGCGTCACATTCGTCCGCCTGACGCGGCATCCAGTCGCGGACCTTGGTGTTCATGGGATGATCCATGCTGCCGCAGTCGATCCCAATCCAGCGAAGCTTCTTCTTCTTGGCCCACTCCGCAAACTCGCGATCCGGTCCGGGGTGCTTGACCATGTAGCGCACCTCGTCGGCACCCGGCTGGTCCCATCCGTAGCGGTGGTATCCGGTGGACACGATGAGGATGTCGCCCTCTTTGACCTCAACGCGATCTTCCACCATCTTCGAGGTGTAGACGTCGTAGTCGCCGACGGCATCGGACAGGTCAACCACCACGCCCTCGTGCATCAGGTAGTCCATCGGGAGGCTCGCGATGTCGCGACCCGGGGTGTAGAAGTGAATCTCACCGTCAAGGTGGGTTCCCACGTGATTGGAGTGAGTCACCAGCTGACCGTTCGCTCCGTTGGGGGCGAGGCGCTTGAAGTACTTCACCTGAAGCGGTTCGTAGGTCGGCCAAGCCGGGGTTCCGATGCCCAAAGGGATGCTCAAATCGATTGCTTTCATCTTGTTCTCCTTATCGTTTGGTATTGCCTGTTCTTGTGTTGTCTCTTTTATGGTGCAACGCCGTACTTCTCGGCGTACGCGGCGAAGGCGTCGTGGAAACACTTCACCGGCGGCTTCACCAGGCCCGCTCCTACCATCCCGACGCCGGGATCCTTGTGCGCGATACCGGTGTTAATCGCCGGAAGGACGCCGGTCTCAACCACTTTGAAGAGGTCGATTCCCGTGGGGGTTCCGCGGAAGTCCAGCGCGGGGATCTGGTAGGTGTCGTTCTCCCGCAGGGTGATTTCGTACATCCGTCGCGTGACGTTCAGCGCGTCCTGCGGCGAGCCACCCACAAACTTGACGATGGCCGGTGCGCCGGCCATGGCGAAACCACCGATGCCGGCGGTCTCGGTGATGACCGAATCACCAACGTCACGCGCGGCGTCCTTTTCCGAATAGCCTGGAAGGTAGAGGCCGTCGATCTTGGAGGCAGGTCCGGTGAACCACTGGTCGCCAAGGCCGGAAATCCGGATGCCAAACTCCGTACCGTTGCGCGCCATGGTGGTGATCATGGAGCTTCCCTCGATTCCCCTCGCGGCATCCACCGTTGCCTTGCACGCGGGCATGGTAAGGTTGAGAAAGAAGTGGTCGTTGGTGTGCATGAAGCGGAACACTTCGGCGAGGTCTTCTTTCTTGCGATCCAGCATGACCAGGTACGGCGCCAGTTCGCGAATAAAGAGCGAGGTTCCCGCTCGGTTGCGGTTATGCCCCTCGTCGCCCATCTGCAGCACCTGAGCGATCAGGTTCTTCATGTCGATCGGGCCGTGCGCTGCGAGTGCCTCTTTGAGGATGGGGGCCAGAACCGTATCCATCCACTTCAGGCGGTCAATCACCTCCTGCGAGTTGGCACCGTATCGCAGTACTTTGCCGAGCCCCTCGTTGAGGGTGCAGTAGGCGTAATTGCCAAACGTCTCGTTTCGAAAGATCCAGACCGGCATGCTCGCGGTCATGATTCCCGCCATCGGTCCGACCGAGTCGTGGTGATGGCACGGATCAAACTCGATCTCTCCGGAGGCCGCAAGCTTCTCCGCCTCGGCAGCATCTTTCGCAAGCCCCTCGTAGATGAGTCCACCGATAACCGCGCCGCGAACGGGGCCGGCCATCTTCTCCCAGGTAACCGGAGGACCCGAGTGAAGGACCAGCTTCTTGTGCATCCCGGGAACCACGTCGGCGGCAATGCCGATGTCGATCAGTGTGGGCTTGCTCCTCATCACGCGGCTCACCGCCTCGTCGTTGGCGGCGTCGCGCTTGAGCTTGGGGTTATTCTCCACGCGATCGATGAGAGCCGCGATTTTCTCGTCGCCACCGGCGGGTGGCTTCCAGTCCACCTGGACCGCCTCGGTTCCTTCGCGCCGCAGGGTCTCGGAAAAACTCTCGAGTCCCAGGTTGATTGCCTTCAACTCAGAGGTAAATAGCGTTCGGATGTTGTCTCCAGCCATGCGGTTACCCTACCTTCTCCATGATTCGTTTTGCCAGTCGAGCTGCCTGAATGTTGGACGACAGCACTACGCAACCGGCCTCCTCGAGGATTCGCTTCTGGCGCGAAAGCACCTGCGGATCGGCCTCCGTCCCGGTGACCGACGCGATCACGGGCAGGTACCCCCCGGCGTCCTTCACGCTCTTGCGCGCAGCGGCAATCTCGGAGGCCATCGCCCCGGCCGGATCGGTGTGCGCACCGTATCCAATGACAAAGTCAAGGAGAAGCAGCGCCATCTCGCCGGACGCAAGCTCCTTCTCCAGCTGTTCGTTGCGGATTGAGACGTCGATCATCGGGTGCGGTCGGCCCACGGTGAAGGTATCATCGCCCAGATCAATGACGGTATGTTCGCGCGACACCGATGGGTCTTCGAGACGAAATTGCTGGTTGGGATGCACGTTGGAGTAGACACCACCGAGCACCTCGTGCACCACCATGAGCGCCTCTTCGGCGAGGGTGCCTCCGGCAAAGAGGCCGCGCAGGTACTTCTGCTTGCCGCCGATTCCCGCCGCCTCGCGCGCGACGATCTTCTCTACCGCCGCCGCGTCCATGCTGAACTCAGCCGCCTGGTACGCGGGACCGCCCGACGCGGCAACCGCCATGAGCGCCGCATCTTCGATGCTGGGCGCAAACTGGACCGATCCGGTATCCTCGCGGCGCCGGGCGCCGATGAAGTGCACCACCGACGGCTTGCCGGATTTCTTCAACGTCTCGATGACGGCGTCCACCACCGACTCGGCCGGCGGCTTCGAAATCACCGTCAATACGCGGGTTTCGGGATCACCGGCGAGCGCCTCGAGAGCGGTCAGCATCATGATACCACCGACCTCGGCCTTGACGTCGCGGCCACCGGTTCCGATTGCCTGCGAGATACCGCCCCCCGCCTTGTCGATGCTGCAGGTCAGCTCCTGAAGGCCGGAACCCGAGGCGGCGACGATGCCAATGGGTCCCCGACGGACCACGTTGGCAAAACAGAGCGGCTTGCCGTTGATGATGGCCGTTCCGCAGTCAGGTCCCATGAAGAGCAGGCCTTTCTCGCGTGCGAGCTTCTTGAGACGGATTTCGTCGTCGAGCGGAACGTTGTCCGAGAACACCATGCAGTGCAGGCCGCGCTCCAGCGCCTTGCGGCCTTCACGCGCGACAAACTTACCGGGAATGGAAAAAAGTGCCACGTTTGCATCGGGCATCTGTTCCACGGCGCTCTGAAGGCTGGTGGGACGAAACTCTTCTCCCTTTCCGGAAGCGCTTTTCTTCTGCAGCAGCTCAATCACCGCCTGCTCCGCCGCCTTGAGCGCATCCTCTCTGCTGCCGTCGAGCGCGATGATGAGATCGTTGGGGCCGGCGGCTGCCACCTCATCGGTACTGAGCCCCATTCCCACCAGCAGGTCACGGTTCATGTCCGTGCCCATGGCGACCACCGCTTCTTGAATCCCGTCGATCTTCTTCACATCCTGATTGATGAGCATGAGAAAGACCGAGTCATAATAGGCGTCCTTACGGACAATGATTCTTCTCACGATTGCCTCTCCTGAAAGCCACGTTGCCGTCCAATCGCACGCGACCGGACTCCCCTGTTGAGAGCGCCCATTATACCACCACTGCCGGATGTGTCAAAGAAGGGCTCAAACAAAAAGAGCCTTCTCCGTGGGGGCCACGGCGAAGGCTCTCGAGTGCCGGCGGGTCGGACGCTCAGGTCCAACCCACACAGAAACGTCAACTAAATCTTGTCGTTTGCGGGCTTGAGAATCAGGTTCAGAATGATACCCGCGATGGCGGCAAGACCCAGTCCACCAAACGAGAACATACCGAAAGCGAGATCGACTTCCGCGGCTGCGGTACCCAGACCGAGTACGAGCATGGCGGCAACGATCATCAGCTTCTTCGGGTCGTCCATGTTGACGCGCGCTTCGACCATGTTCTTGACCCCAATCGAGCTGATCATACCGAACAGCAGGATCGAGATACCACCGATGACCGGTGCGGGAATGGTTGCGATCAGCGCGGTGAACTTGGGAATCAGTGACAGCACGATGGCAAAAACCGCCGCAATCCGCATGACCCACGGGTTGTAGACCGCGGTCAGTGCGATGGCACCGGTGTTCTCACTGTAGGTGGTGTTCGCAGGGCCACCGATCAGGGCCGAGAAGGAGGTGGCAATACCGTCACCAAGGAGGGTCCGGTTGATGCCCGGGTCTTTCAGGAAGTCACGCTTGGTGACGTTTCCAATCGCCAGAACGTCACCAAAGTGCTCAACCATGGTTACAATGGCGATGGGCACGGTGAAGCTGATGGCACTGGCCGAGAACTGCGGAAAGGTGAAGTTGGGCAGACCGAACCAGGCGGCAGCGGCAACTCCACCGAAGTCCACGATTCCCGCGATGATCGAAAGGATGTACCCCGCGATGATCGCCAACAGAACCGGCAGCAGCGACAGGAAGTCCAGCTTCCACCGCGGGAAGGCAATCTTCACGAAGATCGCGGCGGCAAAGGTGAACAGCGCAATCCCCCAGCTTCCGAGCACGCCGATCTGTGCCGCGACGTTTCCGACGTACATGTCGGTTGCGTTCTTGATGGCAACCGGAGCCAGAATGATTCCGATCAGGATAATCACCGGACCCGTCACATGGGCGGGCAGAATCTTGTGCAGGACATCGATCGACACAAAGGTGAAGATGATGGACACCACAACATAGAGCAGACCTGCCACAAAGATACCACCGAGCGCGTAGGGCATTCCCTCGCTCTGACCGATCACGATCAATGCGGGAATAAACGCGAACGAGCTTCCGAGGAAGACCGGTACCTTGAACTTGGTCAGGAAATGGAAGATCCAGGTCCCAACACCGGCAGCAAACAGGGTCACCCCGATATCCAACCCCGTGATGATCGGGACCAGTACGGTGGCGCCGAACATGACAAAGGTGTGCTGGAGACCCAGTACAACGGTTTTGCCGGTTACTGGTTCGTTCAACGAATCTGACATGTGCAAACTCTCCTTCTCCGTTCTTCAGTTACTTCAGGGCGACGCCCCACAATATTCGGCATATTGTATCGTATGTACTCAGATTATCAAGGGGGTGTTTTTATTCACCACGGTTCGCGGAAATCGAAGCTCCATACGCAACCGGACGATGATTCCGCATACTGAGTCGGTTGCGGAGCTGTGGCCGTGCTCGAGGTGATCGGCGGTGAGCTCACCATCCGCAATCGCGGTCTCTACGAGGTTCAACAGGTAGGCGGGAAAGCGCTCTTCGAGTGCCGCAACAAGCAGCGTGCGCCCCGCGGCGGTGGTGCCGCCCAGTCGAGCGGCGATGGTCGCCCGGTCCACGCTGATGTCGTCGCTCGGGGCTCCCTCCGCATTGGCTCGTTGGGCACCCAGGTGGTGGGGGCGCGCGGATCCGGCAGCCAACAGACACTCGGCCAGCAGGGCGCCGGTCAGAAAATCATCCCCCGAAGGCGTGAGCCCAATCCCAAGCCCTACCAGCCGTGACCAGTCGGGTCCGCCCTGCCCCTCTATCGCGGCACGGGCAAATCGAGTCACCGGCGTATCGGCCGCCGCCGAGACCAGCGGCGCCATGCCGCCGTCGCGACCGTGGGTTCCGACCAGCGCTTCCAACCGGTGAGCCAGCCCCTCCGCCGGATATGAATCGCTGGTGGTCGCGCCCAGCCGGCCCTCCCAGCGGGCGGATCCCTCGCAGCCAACACGCGGCAGGGGCGGCCCGTCGGCCCCGGCTGCCGGCGAACCTCCGATCATCAGCGGCCCACCAAGCTCCACCCCGGCGGGAAAGCGATCCACCAGCACCGCGGTTGCCGCCATGTCCCGCGGGCGAACTACCAGCGATACCAGCGCGCCATTGGACGCTCCCTCAAGGTTGACGGCGCGATCGAATACCGAGTGCACCCGCAGCATCACGGCAAGGGGGACCATCGCACCAACCAGCCGTGCCACCGGGGGAGGCAGAGCAGACGGGAGACCGGAGAATGGGATGGGCGCCGGACCGTTCATTTCGGTGATTCTACCCGACTACACGCCGGAGCGGCAAACGTGATAGTGTCCGGCTACCGATGAAAACCCTGTCAGAATCGACCATGGGAACGCTCTACGCCGCCGGCGCATTCGCGTTCTGGGGAGTTCTCCCCATCTACTGGAGGCTCCTTGAGGTGGCTCCGGCTCACGAAATCCTCGCGCATCGAACGTTCTGGTCGTTCATCATGTCGGCTCTGATCCTGATGACCACCCGGCGCCGACGGTTCCTTGGCGTGCTTCGAGATCGACGCTGTCGACACGCCCTCGTTCTCTCGGGGCTGCTGCTGGGGTTCAACTGGTTCACCTTCATTTTCGCCGTGAA
>SLTF01000209.1 GCA_007130025.1 Spirochaetales bacterium
CTGGTGCAGTACCTCAACCTGGAACTTCCGATCGAAACGATCCTCTTGATACAGGCACTGTTTATTCCTCGTGGAGCGTTGTACGCGCTTCCAATTGCGACGCTTTTTGCGGCATCATTAACCCTCGGTTCCCTCTACAGCAGCAACGAGTTGATTTCGGTGTTTGCTGCCGGTATCCCCTTGGTACGCTTCATTGCTCCATTAATGGTAGTGGGGGCGCTGTTGAGTGGGCTCTACTTTGTGCTGGAAGACACCGTTGCGATACCTTCGGATCGATTACGCGCCGAAATGCAGCAGGAGATCATGCAGATTGGGCGGAGCTTTTCGGGAAGCAACGTGACAATTCTTTCCGAGGGTCAGCGGGTGATCTATTTTGCCGATTATTATAACGATGTGACGGAAAGTTTAAACGGGGTGGTTGTGCTGGAGTTTGGCGAAGACGGGCAGTTTGCTCGACGGATCGATGCAGATTGGGCCCAATGGGACGGGGAGGCGTGGGTATTCCATCGGTCTCGGGTGTTCACCTGGGATGAGGGTGGAGAAGACCTCCTGCTTCAAGAGCGCGCGCGATTCACCGATCCGTCACTCAGGGAACCACCGGCAACCTTCGGACGCAGCATGCGGCATGTTTCTGAGATGACGCGCGCACAGGCGTGGGAACACGTACTGTCGCTGAGACAGGCAGGAATTCCCTTCCGAGCGGCGCTGACCTCATACTACGAGCGCTACACCTTCGCACTGACTCCGTTGATCGTGGTGGCGCTGTCGTCGGCGATTGGGGGTCGATTCAAGCGCAATATCCTCCTGATGAGTCTCCTGGTGTCGTTGTCTCTTGCGGTGGCGTACTATGTCACCGGAATGATCACCGGCCTTCTGGCTCAGTCCGGGGCAATCCCGCCCCTCCTTGGTGCATCGGCGCCGGTGCTGCTGTTCATGGCGGCAACCGGGGTGTTGTTACGGTCGAGTCGCACGTGAGCGGGCCGGGCCGATGATTACCATTTCGCACCTGGACTCAACAAGCAACGCGAGGGCCGGTGTGCTTCATCTCCGGCACGGTGACGTACCGACGCCGGTATTCATGCCGGTGGGAACCGCCGCAACCGTCAAAGCGATGCTGCACCGTGATGTAGAGGAGATTGGTTTCGGGTTGATACTCGCCAACACCTACCATCTTTTCTTACGTCCGGGGATGGATGTAATCAGGCGATTCGGAGGGGTTCGGCCCTTCTCGGGCTGGTCGGGCAATCTGTTGACCGATTCCGGAGGGTTCCAGGTGTTCTCCCTCTCGCGCCTGCGCAAGATTACCTCTGAAGGTGTGCAGTTTCGTTCACACATCGACGGGAGTTTACACCGGTTTACGCCGGAATCGGTGGTAGAGATTCAGCGGGATTTTGATAGCGACGTCCAGATGGCGCTGGACGTCTGCACTGCCCCCGACGCAGGACGAGAAGAATCGGAACGCGCGGAACGTATCACCGCAGACTGGGCGGCGCGGGCGGCGCGACGGTGGCGTGAAACGCGAGCGGAAGGGTACGGAGGGGCGCTATTCGGGATTGTGCAGGGAAATTTTTTCGAGGATCTCCGTCGACGCAGTGCAGAGTCGATTCTGGAACAGAATCTTCCGGGCATTGCCATTGGGGGCCTGTCGGTAGGGGAGCCGTTTGCTCAGTTCCGTGACACCCTGGCGTACACCGCGGAGTTTCTGCCGCCGGATGTTCCGCGATACTTGATGGGCATTGGCACCCCCGATTACATCCTGGAAGCCGTACGGAACGGCATCGATATGTTTGACTGCGTGTTTCCCACACGGGCGGCACGAAACGGGACAGTCTTCACCACGGAAGGCCGGTTGCAATTGAAGAACGCCCGTTTTACCGATGACACAGGGCCAATTGAGGAGGGCTGCGGATGCGCATCCTGCCGTCGGTACGCGCGAGGATACATTCGGCATCTGTTCAAAAGCGGGGAAATGCTCGGTCCCATGCTGACCACCATTCATAATCTCTTTTTCATGCAACGGTTTGTGAGTGAGTTACGATCCGCGATTGTTGCCGGGAGATTCGAGTCGTTTGCCCGGTCGTACTCCCACTGGCTGCCCAACGACGGAGAAGAAACCGATGTCGAGTGAGGAGTCACTTCGGCGGAGCACGGTTTCCACCCTGATCGTCATGGGCGCCACGATGGTGTCGCGGCTTTTGGGGTTTGTGCGTATCGCGATTATCGGCGCGGTGTTTGGAGGCGCGGGACATGCCGACGTACTGAACCTGGTGTTTAATATTCCTAACAACCTGAGAAAGCTTCTCGCGGAAGGAGCGCTGTCGTCCGCGTTCATCCCGGTGCTTTCCGCGGCAATTGGAGAAGACAACACCGGACGCACGTCGCGTGGCATCGTGCGACAGATCCTGACCCTTCAATGGATCATTCTGCTGCCGATTATGGCGGCGTCGGTAGTGTTCGCTGGGCCCATCATCCGGACGATTCTCGATTTTCCCGAGTTGGAACGTCAGATGTTGGCGGCAGGTCTCTTCCGGTGGATGATTCACTACCTGTTTCTGATCAGTATCAGTGCGGTGCTGATGGGTACCCTGAACTCCCACAACCGATTTCTGATTCCCGCCGTGACACCAATTCTCTTTTCCATTGCCGTGATTGGGGCCGTTCTTCTGCTGCATCGTTCCATGGGCGTCTATTCGATGGCGCTTGGGGTGCTGATTGGCGGCGTTCTGCAGGTTCTGTTTCAATCGCCGTCGTTTGTCGGGCTTGGGTACGATTTCCGGCCATCTTTTCGGTTTGACGATCCTCGCTTCCGAACCGTTATGGCGCAGTGGCTGCCGGTGGTGGGAACCGCATCGATTTATGCCGTGAACCAGCAGGTTGCGATGTATTTCGCAAGCGGTCTGGAAGACGGAAGCGGATCGGCTATGACAAACGCCCTGACCTTCTGGCAGCTGCCGTTTGGGATCTTTGGTGCGTCCATCACGACGGTGCTTTTCCCCCGCATGAGTCGGCAGGCGGCGGCGGGGGATCGGGATGGACTCGGAGAGTCTTTGCAGTACGGTTTTCGGTATCTTATCGCACTTCTTGTTCCCTCGGCGGTGGTGATGGGATTGTTGAGCCACGAAATCGTAGCCGTTGCGCTGCAACGCGGTGAGTTTCTTCCGCAGTACACCAGCCTCGCGGCGCGGGCACTGACCGGATACAGTCTCGGCCTCCTGAGCGTCGGGGCATTCAGTTTCTTTCAGCGATTTTTCTACGCGATGGGGGATTTTCGTACGCCCATGGTCACGGCGGCGGTTGCATTTGTGCTTGACGTGCTTCTTTCGCTCTGGCTCAAGGAGACCTCGCTTCGCGTGGTTGGACTGGCGGTGGCAAATTCAATCGCGTTTACCGTTGCGCTTGGCCTGATGGTGGTGAAGGCACATCGAGCTCTCGGAGGACTGGATTTTCGTCGAATTGGTGTTACCTTTGGAAAGGTAGTCGTCTCAGTGTTTCCTGCGGTGGTTGCGATCGTTCTGTTCTTACGGGCTACCGGAGCGTGGTGGATTGAAGGCAGTACGGTCGCCAATCTCGGTCGATTATTGGGAATCACGCTGCTTGCCTCGGTGCTGGTACTGGGAATGTTTTTGATCATGAAGGTTGAAGCTTTCTGGACCCTTGTCGCACGAAGGAGAACCCGATAGTGACGTTGTTAATGGAAGGCAGGGGCTGCAATGAATCACACCGAACGCATCGGTGGCGCGAGGTCGGTGGATTCTCCGTTTGGGCGCTTGTTTTGATGCTTGTTTCCTTGTGGTTGGTGCCCGGCACCGTTCTTGCCCAGGAGCGCGAACCCTCTGAGGAACCGCTGAGCGTTGAGGAAGCCCCACCCCTCGATCCAAGTGAGAGCGCTGCCGCTCCACGTCTCATAGACGGGTGGCGTGAGATTCTGATGTTTGGGCTCGATAACGAAGTGATCGAGCTTCTCTCTGTTCTCCGCGATCAGCGGGAGCGTAGATTGTTCCCCGAAATCGCCGAGCTGTTCGCTCAGAGTGCGAATCCGCGGCTTCGCCAACGGATCCTTGAGTTCTATACGACCATGGAGTACGCTGGCGGCGAATCGGAAGCCCTGTCGGTGATTCAGGCTCATCGAGAAGTGCCCGGCGATCTCCTGCTTGCCGCCATCCGCTACGTGTCGGCGGTCGTTGAGAATCCTCTGCCGGAGACCAGGGCAGCACTTCGGGAAGTTGCCGAAGGAACACAGATTACCGCCGCAGAAACGGCGATTCGCGCGCTTGGACGTCGTGGCGGTGATGAAGAGATCGCTCCGCTTGTTGAACGACTGTCGGATCGCCGCACGCCCGGGCCTGTTCGCGCGGCGATTATTCTGGCGCTGGGCGACTTGGGCGCAACCGAAGCGGTCGACGAGCTTCTTCGGATCGCCGGTGACACGGTGGAGGAGAGTACCACGCGACAATTTTCCGCGGATTCGTTGGGCAGGATTGGCGACGAGCGGGCAATACCGCTCCTGCTGGAATTGGCGGTCGGAACCGATACGATGCTTCGCGCCTACGCGGTCAACGCCCTCGGTGCGTTTCGCGGCGATGAGGTTGAACGAATCGTCATCAATGCGCTGCGGGATTCGTTCTGGCGGGTGCGGGTGGCCGCTCTGGAGGCGGTTGCCCGTCACGATCTGGAGGCTGCGATCCCGGCGGTTCAGTTTCGCGCCCAGCGCGATCCGGAAGGGCGGGTTCGCACTGAGGCGCTCAGTGCGCTGGCACGGATGAGCGATCCACGTGCGCGAACCTTCCTCCACGAGTTTGTCCTGGGGGAGCGGAATCCCGAAGCGATGCGGATCACCGCGTTACAGCGTCTTGCCGAAGTCGACTGGCGTTCAACGATTCCGCTCTTCGAGCAGATCGTTGAGGCTGAACAGCGGAAACCGCAGTCTCGCATGATGGATCAGGTTGGGCGGATGATTTCTACTTCAGATGAGGTGGTTCCCAACGCCATCTATGAAGCGTTTCTCGACCATCCCAACTTCATTATGCAGATCTACGGAATCCGAGCGGTGGGACGCCACGGAATCCGGGCGCTGCGTGAGCGCGTCGCCACCATGAGCGAGGCGCCGCATCATCAGGCGGTACGGCGCGTCGCTACGGACGCCCTTGAGCGTATGTAGCGCGCCGTGCGCCCACGAAAGCTCCCGTTAGAGCGCGCCACCGTCAGAAAACGGCGACTTCGATCTTCTCCACCAGGTAGTGATAGGGCGTTTCGTTGATTTCGAACTGGCACTCTTCGCCCTGCTTGCGATTGTACAACTCGTTGCCCAGCGGGGAGAGATAGGAGATGATGCCGTTCTCCGGGTCCGACTCCCAGGGTCCCATGACGGTAAAGACGTCGGTTTCCTGGGTCTCGAGGTTTTTCAGGGTGACCGTCGTGCCGAAGGTCACCGACGAATCATCGACGTCGCTTCGACGGACAATCTGAGCGCGATCAAGCTCTTCCGTGAGCCGCGCCGCGGTACTGTTCAACATATCCTGACGCTCTTTGGCCGCCTTGTATTCCGCGTTTTCCCGAAGGTCTCCGTGCGACAGCGCTTCGGAGATCTCTTTTGAGTTATTGGGGACCTCCACTTCGTGGATGTGCTTGAGTTGCTTCTGCTTCTCTTCGTAACTTTTTGAGGTGACGATGAAACCGCGACTGACGACTTCCTTCTCCTGTCTGCCATAGAACCGGAACTCCGGGAAGCGGTCCAGAACCCGTTGTTTCAGCTCAATGACGAGCGAGGGGTCGAGTTCTTTGACGTCGCTGACCAGGTTGAATATTCGCCCAACCGAGTCTTCGTCGGCTGCGTCGAGAAAGCGGGTGAGGTTTCCATCCTTGAACAGATAGGCGTGCACCTGCTTATTCAGCTTGCGGTTCTCGCTGACGTCTTTTCGACTGTCGATATCACGGGCGGTGAGATCAAGAATGTGGATAATGCCGATGAGAACCTTTTCATAGTCCACATCGAGATCTTTCATCCAGGTGTCTGCCAGGCAGTTCCGAACCATCCAGACGAAGGCTTCACGCATGTCGCGGTAGTTCCCAAATACATCCGCGTGAATCCGTGCGAGCTCGGGGGTTTTCCCGTGGCGTTCGAGCTCACCGATGATATCGCGTGAAAGGTGGTTGGGGAACAGGCGCGTGAAATGGCGAGGCCAATCGGGGACGTTCTGCCGAACTTCCCTCAGGAACTGGCGGCGGAGCGTGTTCTCGTCGATTGCGCGAAACAGCTCATCCACGTTTTCGATCTGATCGAACAGGTTTCGGAAATCGAGGTCGATACCGGGATTGAGATAGGGGTAACGACGAACCACATCTTTTACCACCAGGAAACTCCCGATGACCAGTTCATTGACCGTAGTTGGGTTGCGCAGATAGGCGACAAAGTAGTCAAACATCTCGCGAAAGAGATCGGAATCGGGACCGGTCTTTTCTTCCTTGTCGACGTGATCGATGTACTCGTAGAGCAGGCCTACACGGTCAAAGATGCCCTTGGCGGCCTTGAAAGAGTTATACACCTTTTCTTCGTAGGTTATGGGCTGCTCTCGAACCACATAGAAGTCCATGCGGTCGGAGAGGTTTCCAAACTGCTGATTGGTCTTCAGGATCTGCCGCGCTTTGGTGCTCCACGAAGACCATTCGCTGGCGGTGAGGATATGGGGTACCAGCTCTGCCTTGATTCGCTTCATGTCCGCAGCGTTGCCGCAACTTCTGATAACGGTGCGCAGGGCCCACGCGATATTGGTTTTGATTTTCTCTTTGAGCCGTTCTTTCTTGATGGCGCTTCGAAGCACCCAGATGTGTTCTTTCGGCAGGGTGTCGAGGGCGCTCACCGCCATTTTCAGGGACATCTGGTGGTCCCGCTTCCGGGCGAAGTCGATGGTGACGGTGTCGGCGTTGACCGCCTTGATCAGTCCCACCCCCCAGGCGCGATGAAACACAAAGCTGCCGGCATCAAAAGAGATATGCTTCTCGAAGTCGGAGATCGCGTCGTGGACGTTTCGCCAGCTCTGACTCAGGTTGGAAATTTTGATGAACTCTTCGAGTTGGCTGTGGGCTTCGTAGAGTTTTCGATAGCAATCCATGATCTCTTTACGAGCCCACGGATTCTTTGAGTCGTAAGCCAATACTCGCTTGAGAATATGTACCGCGCGGTCCCATTTCTCGGTTTTCTTGAAGTGCGGATACAGATCTTCCAGCAGTTGAACCGCGCGCTCTTCGCTCAGCGACTTGGCGATCTTGCTTTCCGCGTGGTAAAAGAACTCGGTCTCTTCGGGTGCGTACTGAATGAGACGGTGCCACACCTCCTTGACCGCGTTGAAGTTCTTCTTGGCGATATACCGATGGA
>SLTF01000212.1 GCA_007130025.1 Spirochaetales bacterium
CTCTTCCGGCTCACCGGTGCCAATGAACTTCAAGCGCAGGCGCAGATTGGTCTTTCCGGTACGTTGTCGCTGTCGGGGCCCAACGGCAACGTCAGCGTGAATTACTTTCCAACCGACACCGTCCACGACCTCATCGCGCGCATCAATAACTCCGGCTCGGAGGTTGTTGCGCGACTGAACCGCGAAGGGGTTCTTTCGCTCAAGGCAACCCCGGCAGCTACCATGGGGAATCCCGACTTTGTGATTCGTCACGTTGAAGACTCCGGCCAGTTTCTGGTTGGGTATGCGGGAATTCTCACCGCCTCGGGGGCAGCCGGAGCGTATTCCTGGGACCAGGTGAACGCAGTTGATCTGCTGCGCGAAGACGCCCGGTTCTCGGTGGCTCCGCTTCAGAATCCATCAGCGTGGATGACGCTCAATGAAGCGATTGTGAATGAGCCGGCGCGGATTGCCGCGGGCTTTGGCGTGGCGGGCGCTCCCGCGGCCATTGGAGACGGAAACGCGGCACTGGAAATCGCCGGTCTGCGAAACCGTCCGGTGATGGTGGGTCAGGTGTCGACCTTTGACGACTACTTCGCCGACTCGGTTGCGGAAATTGGTCTCAAGGGCGAGCAGGCAGAACTGGCGCTCATGACGCAGACCACGATCATGAGAGATCTTCGGGATCGGCGCGAGGCGATCAGCGGAGTGAATATCGATGAGGAACTGGCGCAGATGATCAAGTTTCAGCACGGGTACAACGCGGCCGCCCGCTTTATCACCATGGTTGATCGAATGCTGGACACGATCATAAACCGCCTGGGAGTCTAAGATGTTTCGAATCAGCACCAACCTGCCGAACGACAACATGCAGTTTCACACCCGACGGCGTGAACACATGATGAATCAGGCACAGAATCAGATGGCGTCACAGTCCCGAATTCTGAACCTGCGGGACGCGCCCCTCTCGGCGGCGCACTCCACGCGCTATCAGAGCTATCTGGCGCGACTGAACCGGTTTTCAGACAACATTCGGTTTGCACAAAACAACTATCGGGTTGCGGAAGGGTATATGAAGCAAGGCGTAGACATGCTGCAGCGCGTGCGAGAACTCGCCGTGCAGGGCGCGACGGGAACCTATTCGCGGGACGACCTTCGCCACATGGCCAACGAGATCGATGAGTTGCTTCGCGAGTTTGTTGAGGTTGCGAACGGACGAAACGCCGACGGGACGATGCTCTTCTCCGGGAAGAAAAGTGATACCGTGCCGTTTCGTGTGATCGAGGGAAACGTGCCGGGAGCCGCCGGTTCGGTGATAACCCGTGTTGACTACGTGGGCGACATCGGCGAGCGGCAAACCGAAATTGCGGAGAACAGCTATATCGAACTCAACTTCGCGGGAAACCGCGTCTTCTGGGCGGAGAACCAGCAGATATTTTCAACGGTGGACTCTGAAGGGTATACGGTTCAGGAAAACGGAAGAATTTTCATCAATAACACCCCGGTCGATCTCACGGTTGGTGACAACGTGTTCTCGATTATCAGCAAGATCAACGACTCGGGCGCTGCGGTGCGCGCCCGGCTCGACCCGGTGCAGAACTCGCTGATTCTGGAGAGCACCACTCCGCAGCAGCTCTGGTTGCAGGACGGTCCCGGCAGCACGGTTCTCCAGGACCTCGGGATCCTTTCTTCCGGTGAAGCGCCGCCCCCGGCGAACATTGCCGCGACCGCGAACGTGTTTGGCGGATCGGTGTTTGACGCCATGATCGCGCTGCGCGACTCGATGCTTTCGGGCGATCAGTTGGACATCGGCGGCGGAGCCCTTCGCGGAATTGATGCAGCTCTCGACAACGTGTTATCCAATCTGGGGCGCCTTGGGGCAAAAGACGCCCGTCTTGAACACGCGTTTCTGCGCACCGAGTTTGAGATTCCGCGTATTGGCGCGCTCAATTCAAACGAAGTTGACATCGATATGACCGAGGCAATTACCAACCTTCGCATGCTGGAGTTTACCCACCGCGCGGCCCTGGCTACCGCGGCGCGAGTCATCCAGCCGACCTTACTTGATTTTCTGAGGTGATCATGACAGTTGCGACAAAAGCGTACGGAACCATTGAAGTTGCGGAAGAACAGCGGATCCGTTTTCCGTCGGGTCTCTACGGATTTGACTCACACAACAACTTCGTATTGATGGACTCTGCGCAACCGCCCCTCTACTGGCTTCAGAGCGAGCACGACGTTTCGGTTGCGTTCATTCTGATCAATCCGTACGTCGTTCGTCCGGACTACGTGCTCGACATTCCGCCGGAAGATCTCGACGAGTTGGGAAATCCGAGCGAGGACGATATTCTGGTGTTTTCGATCATTACCATTCCGGCTTCCGGTGAGATCACCGCCAACCTGCAGGGACCGCTGGTCCTCAACCGCGCACGGCGCATTGGGAAACAGTCCATCTCGCTGGATTCACGGTGGAACACCAAGCATTCGATCGCAAACGAAATGGCGAGGAACCGCTGATGTTGATCCTTGCACGAAAAGTTGACGAGCGAATCATTATTGGTGGGGAAATCGAGATTTCGGTGGTCGATATCCGCGGCGATCAGGTAAAACTGGGAATCAACGCTCCCAGTCACGTGAAGGTGTATCGTCAGGAAGTGTACGAAGCGATTCTGGAAGAAAACCGACAGGCGGTATCCGCCCGAAACATTCCGGCCGAACTCGGGGACCTCTTCAAACCAGGTTCATCGTCGCAGGCCTCCGGGAACGCCGGGGGTAGTTCGATTGCAACCCGGGGAAACCCGCCGGAACCCACCTGAGGGTGATGTCCGGGCTTTGTGTTCCAAAGCCGGTGCATTTTCTCCGGGAAATCAGCTGTCGTCAGACCGCCGAGGCGTCCGCGCCCATTCGGGTACCGTCCGCGGTCGCGGTGTTGTGACCCCAATCTCCGCATCGCTGTCGCGCACGTAGATGGGACCTTCATCCTCCGAGAGCAGATAGCGGGCCGGCGCCTGAGATACCAGCTCCGCGACGGCCTCCGCCACGGAACCGCGCGCGCGTACATCAACGACCAATTCCGGAACGGTTCGCGCGTCCATCGATGGGGCCGGAGCAGCATTCCGTGCTTCCCAGTGATGATGCAGCGCTTGTGAGAGCAGTTCCGCTGCCGGACCGGTGAGGAGAATGGGACGCTCGGTGGTGTGCTGCTCAATGAACCGCGCCACTGCAGCCGGGGCGGCGTCGAGGTCGGGCGTAAGGCGCTGACCGTCGGCGAAGAGCGCGGCATAGAAGCGTTTCTTGCGTGCGTCGATTGCGGAAATCACAACGCCTGGCCAGAAACGCGCGGAATGCGCAATTGCCTCGAGGCTCGGTACCGCCGCCGTTGGGGCCTCTGTCGAGGCCGTCAGCCCCTTGGCGGTGGACATGGCGATACGCAGCCCCGTGAACGACCCAGGCCCCCTGGTGCAGGCAATCACATCAATCTCAGGTAGATCCACCCCAGCGGACGCGAGAACCGACTCAATGGCGGGAATCAGACGGGCACCGTGGGTGAGGCCGGCATCAAGCCGGAGAACTACCCGCATCGGTGGGTCAACGCGCAGCAGACACACCGACATCAGTTCGGATGCGCAATCCATTGCCAGCACGGTCACGACGCGCCACCCTCCGCCGACCGATCTTCTTTCCAGTCGATCTCGATGCGGCGCGAACCATCGGCTTCGATGGAGAGGGCAACCCGAACCGTTTCCACCGGCTCCAGCAAATCGGCTGCGCGATCGGCCCACTCGATCACGGTGATAATTGATTGGTCCGACAGGAGATCTTCAATTCCCGTCTCTATTGCTTCGTCGGATCCATGAAGACGGTAGAGGTCGGCGTGGACAAACCGGCCGAACGGTGCGGAGTATTCCACAAGAATGGTAAACGTTGCACTGGTGATTGGTTCGGTGATTCCCAGGCCGGCGGCAATTCCCTGCGAAATCACCGTCTTACCGCTACCCACCGAACCGTACAGCGTCACGACGTCTCCGGGACGCAACTTTGACGCTACGTACCGGGATCCGACGCTGCGCGTGTTGTCGGGAGACCGGGAGATATGTACTTCCGAGGCACTCAGGGCAGTATTCCTTGCCGTTCGCGATGTTGAATCTCAGTTTTCAGTGCACGCAGCACCGGGAGCAGAGGATACCCGAGCTCTCCATCGACGTCTACGGTTACCTCGCTGCCGGTGGCGGATTGCTCGATCGTAAACCGAATCGGGACTGTCTCGGAAGAAACGTGTTCGATCTCTGCGGTAGCGGTGTACTGACGCCGATAGAGAATCAGTGAATCAAGGCGCTCAATGGTGTGGATATCGATGATGCGCACGCGGTGTAGCCTCCGTCACGGTCAGCGGTTATGCAAGATCGGAATCCACTCCGTATACAAACGACTGGATCCGGTTGAGATTACTGCGTGAAACCTTGGTGAACATGATATGCATGATGCCAAACCGGCCGGGAGCGCGGTCGGTGCTTTGTACTTTTCCAAACACCGCAAGGCGGCTTTTGTCTTCGGTTTCGAACTCTATTTTCAGCAAGGTACCGGGTGCAAGCGGCGACGAGGATCGAAGACAGCACCCACCGGCGGAAAGGTCTTCCAGGCGTCCAAACCCACGACGATATTTGTTTACGACCGCCTGTTTCTTGGCCTTCTTCCCCACGCCAAGCGTCATGACGTCAACCGGCCAGAAAAAGGCGGGGCGATCAAACTCTTTGCGGGGGTACCGCCGTTTCTGACTTTGATCGACACGGTCTGAATGAGCGAGCAACATACTTGAACCATTGCGGGAACGGGTAATCCCGGCAACCTTGGTGGTAAGACGAAAGAGTTTCCCGTCTCCGTCTCCGCTGAATGTTACGTGCACCTCGGTTCCGCGGTGCAGCAGAACGTCCTGGCCGCGCCCATCGTACGGAACCTGAATGCCGAAGGTGCTCTTGGTGTTGGAGGTTACGTTAGTTTCGTGCCAGGTCGCACCGTCGACGCTGATCTTGATTGGGCGTCCGATTCGAAGCGACGCGGTGCTGCTCACGGTTCCACTGCGTGACTGTGCAATGGCGACGGTGCGCTTGATCTGAAATACCAGCGCCTTCCGGTTCTCTTTTTCTTCCGTGGAGAGTGCGGAACTGTCGATTCGTTTTACCATGCGGCGAACGGCTGCGGTGAGAAATTCGCCGTCGGTCAGCAGACGAATCGGTTGCTGAACCCGGAGCTCGGACACCATCTGATTGAGCATCTGGACGTGGTGCTTCGCCAACCCCATCCGGCGCGCGGTGCGGCCCAGGCCACGTCGACCGGATTTGGGGCCGCCGCGAGAGCGGCCACGACTGGAGTAGATGGAGGCGGCAACAATCGCCACGATCAGTCCGAGAAAAATGAACAGGGCAATTCGATTTGCGGTTGGGTCAGGGGCGGAGAAGACCGTAAATCCGGGAGTCTGAAGTATTGGGGCGTTCACCACCATCCTCCTACGGCCCGGTATCGCCGGGAAGAACCGCGATCAACTCTGCGATTCGCGGGACAATCTCATATTCCAACAGATCGCCGATCAGCACGGAGTCCTGCGCGCCAAAGGCATCCACCAGTTCGTGGAGGCGCTCGTTAAGACTCGAGATGAGTGCCGGCACGCGCTCGCCGTCAAGATACCGCTCACGAAATCCTTCGTGTGCGCGCGCCAGATGGGGGAGGGTGCGAAACAGTTTCTCCGTCAGTTCGGTGAACCGCACCACCAGAGACATGGCGTCAGAGTCCTTACCGGTTTGCAGGAGAATGGAGACCTCCTGAACGTGCGGGATCAACGACGTAATCAGACCGGCTACGGTGGCTACGACCCGCTCGGGTGTCTGAATCTCCGCAATTCGTTGTTCAATGAGGGGGACGAGCTGATCCATTTCGGAAAGGACGGCACGTTTCCCCGCGGGCGGGTTGGCCATGAGCGTGGCATCTCCCGTGACCGAGAACAGGTTGGCGAGTGCCCCGTCGGGAAGGTCGGTAAAAATTAGACCGACGTGCTCTTCAAGATGACGGGCCAGATCGGACTGCTCTTCAGCCAGTCGTGTCACGGCGGCGCTGTCTCCCGAGGCGAGGGCTTCGCGCCACGCGTGAATAAACCCGCCAACCAGGTGAAGGTGGGTGAGAATGAGTTCCCACTGTGGTTGGGTGGCAAGTCGGATCTCGTTCACACCGGTAATGGAACGGGAACCCCATTCGGAGAGCGAATCAAGCTCGAGGTTGTCGTTGTCCACACTGAGTGCGGTCAGGATCATCCCGTTCGCAGTGAGAAACTCGCTGACTCCGGCCAGAACCTCGGAAAGAGTCTCTTCCTGTTCAATCGTGACGTCCAAGGGATGATCGTCTATCAAAACCCGCACTCGCGTTCCTCCTACCGGGTATACGTATAGTATCGGCGGTCGGCCGGGCGAGGCAAACAAAAAGGGTCACACCGCGCAGCAGTCGATACCGATTGTTCACCTGCGCTGGTTATTCACCGGACCAAGCTGATCCAGGGCCCGCTGGTTGTCGTCAAGCATCTGCATGGCGCCTTCCATGCGGCCAAAATCGGTGCGAAGACGTTGCTCGGTGCGCTCCAAACGACGACTATAGGTTTCAATATCGCTCTCGGTTCGTTCGACCCGGGTGTCAATGCCCTGGCGCCGCATCGCGAATACTCCACCGGACTGGGTGTAGGGTGCAAGCGAGCGCTCGATCTGAAACGCAACACCGGAATCAACCGCAAAGTCACCATCGGTATCAAACCCGAAGAGGTCACGAACGGCGGCAAAATTATTGCGCAGTGCCGCGTCGAACTGCCGCTCGTCAATCTCCAGATACCCGCGCATGCGGGAGGCATCAAAGGATCCCCCGAACCCGCCGGCGTTGGTTGAAATCCCAATCTGCGCCAGCAGGCTCAGCTCTCGCCCGGCGCGCGTTTCGTAGGGATTCATGATTGCCGTTTGCAGGCGGCTGCGCAGTTGCGTCAGCGTGGTGTCACCCTGAAGTGCTCCCAGCCGTGCCGTGGCGGTCTCCCGCTCCTGGTCGGTGAAAAAGCCTACCTCTTCTATGACGGCTGGATTGGTGCGGGTCAGGATATTGATGTCTCGCACGAGCTGGTTGTAGTGCCCCACAAAGGTGATGATGCCGTCTTTCACCAGCTCGTGATCGGGCTCCACCGTAAGGGTCACCGGCCGGGTGCTCACCGAGTGCAGGTTCAGCGTTGCGCCGGGCACCACGTCATCGATTGCATTGGTGTCGCGAACGATCTCCACGCCGTCAATGGCGATGACGCTATCCGCGGCTACTTGAATCGGATTGACCGGCTCAAAATCGTCACGGGCGGTGGGGTCAAAGATGC
>SLTF01000376.1 GCA_007130025.1 Spirochaetales bacterium
GATCGCCAACTGAGCGGGAAACCAGCTCTACAAGCCGGGGGCTCCGCTCGGCGACCGGGCCGCCGAGAATGATGAGCTGCGGATTGAACAGGTTGATAAGGTTTGCCACCGCGACGGTGAGGTACTCAGCGACGGTTTCCACGACGGAGATCGCGACACGGTCACCGTTTTCGGCGGCATCGAGGACCTGGAACGCGGTCAACGTCTCCGGGTGATGACCGCACATCTCGGCCAGCGCGCTCTCGGGATTCCTGCGCAGCTCGGCGCGCGCGCCGGACGCGATCGCCCGCTCGGAAATCAGCTCCTGCAGACACCCACGGTTCCCGCACTCGCAGCGAGGGCCGTCAGGAACAATGGTCACGTGCCCGAGTTCGCCGGCCGAGGAGTTTGCCCCGAGAAATAGTCGACCCTGCTGAACAATTCCCGCCGATACCCCTGTCCCGATGGAGATGAAGATCAGGTTGTCCACCGCTCTGCCGGCAATATGCCAGTACGCTGCAAGAGCCGCGGCCTTGCTGCGATTCACCACCGCACAGGGAAAGCCGGTTCTGGCTGTGATCCGTTCGCCGATTGCTATATCTCGCCAACCAAGATCGGTAGCACTCTTGACGACACCGCACGAGACGTCAACGAGACCGGGAGGACCAATACCAATCAGCGGAAGCATCCGGTGCGGATCAAGCCGTCTGCGCAGCCGTTCGACGCAGTCGCCAAGGCCGCGTATGGCGGCGTCGGCATCGGATGTCCCCAGATCGACCCGCTCGCGATCGATCACCTCGCCCGCGAGGTTGGTGGCAACGACGTGCCATCGATAGTCGTAGAGGCTCGCGCCGATCGCGTATGCCGCCGACCGGTTCTGTCGAAGGAGCATTGGTGGCCGGCCGCCACGGCTGTCTCCGGCACCAACCTCGCAGACGAGCCCTTTCTGAATCATATCGTCGATGACCACCGCGATGGTCGCGCGGCTCAAGCCGGACGCATCGGCGAGCTGCGGGCGCGACATCACCGACCTCCCGACGAGGAGTTCGTACACCCGCGCTCGAGTGGCTTCGCGTGCGGGAAGATGTGCCGATATCGACGCTACCACGCAGAAGAGTCTACACGCAGATACACCTTTTGACAATTAATATTGGAAGAAAGGGTGAGTTGTCGCTGGAATTGGCTGTTTGATCGATGATAGCGGCGTTCTCATTACACTTTGTCTTTTTGTTTGACAAAGTACGCGTTTGGGCCTAGAATCGTAACCACATGACCATCGCACCAGGACTCGACACCGATATCTCCGTCACGGACACAGCGCTCTATTTCTTGCCGGTGCAGTGCGAGGTGCCGCTGACGTTTGGCAGCGGATCGGTGGCGTCCATCACCTGTGCCCGCGTCTCGGTGACCATCGCGACCAAAGGTGGAACGGTGGCGACCGGATGGGGTGAAGTTCCGCTGAACGGGGTGTGGGCGTGGCCTACCGCAGATTCCGATGCTGATCGGGAGCAGGTGTTGCGAACCGTGTGCATCGATATCGCCAGGGCGCTTCGGGAGTGCCGGTTTTGCGGCCATCCCTTCGAGGTATCCAGACGCTTCATGCGCGATGTTCTTCCGCACGTGATCAGCGGTGGGGTCGGTGCGGTCGCCCGGCAGGAGATTCCTGGTACCGTAGCACTCCTTTGCATGACCCCGTTCGATCTGGCGCTGTACGATGCGTTCGGGAGAGTGCACAATCTGCCGGCCATCGAAACGCTCGGTCGAAACCTCATGACGGGGGACCTTTCGGCGTGGATCGAGGACGATGATCGAGAGTGGGCTTCCGGCGTCTATCTTCGAGACGTTCTTGTGCCGCAACCGAAGACGAAGTTGCCGGTCTGGCATCTGGTCGGGGCCTCTGACCCGCTTGAGGACCAGGAACACCCGCCGCCCTCGTGGTCTCTTGGAGAGTGGATCCAACGTGACGGGATTCAGGCGTTGAAGGTCAAACTGCTCGGATGCGACATCGAAACCGATGCGCAGCGCTACGCGCGCGTGTTCAGCATTGGCTCGGCATTCGGTGTGCGCACCTACAGTCTCGATCTCAACGCTACCCCGTCTGAAGAAGACTACGTCGTTCGTCTGTTCGACCGCCTCGAAACCTTGACTCCGGATGGGTTCGCCCGGATTGCCCTTGTGGAGGAACCGTTTCCGCCGGATCGGTTTCTCGACCGTGTTCTCGTCCGGGAGGTCGCCCGGCGCAAGTCGCTCTTCATGGACGAAAATGCGATTGGATGGCGCCAGGTGCGACTCGGCCACCAGGCAGGGTGGAGCGGTGTAGCGCTCAAGACGTGCAAGACGTTGACCGAGTCACTGTGTTCGCTTGCATGGGCTCGGCGGCATGACATGCCCGTGGTGGTTCAGGACCTCACCAACCCGATGCTGGCGCAGCTGACCCATCTCTGGTTTGCCTCGTACGTCGACCGCGGGCACGGAGTGGAGTCCAATGCAATGCAGTTCTACCCCGGCGCATCCGGTCCTGAAGCGGTGGTACATCCCGGGGCGTATCGCCGCCGCAACGGTTTGATCGACATCTCAAGCCTGCGCGGGCCGGGTTTTGGGTATCGGCTCGAGGAGATCAATCGCGAGTTGCCACAGCGGGCGGCGTGAACGAAGCGGACGGCACCGTTTCGCAGAGAGGATCTACACAGGGGAATGGAACACGTCGCGTACGCGGCGTGACCAGAATACACAGAGCAGGGAGGTAAGACATGAAACGAATCATGCTCGTTTCGCTCGCGTTGGTTTCCATCGCGGGATTGGCATTCGCGGCAGGGGCACAGCAGGCTGCGACAGCGGGAGAGTACAGTTGGCAGCCCAACCGGCCGATCAACCTGATCGTGCCATGGGGTGCCGGTGGGTCAACCGACCGGTCCGCACGGGCTACGGCGGCAATCGTTGAAGAGCAGCTCGGTGTGAGCATCGTGGTGGTCAACCAGGGCGGAGCCTCGGGATCGCTGGGAACCAAGGCCGCAATGGACGCGCGTCGTGACGGCTACACATGGACGGCCGGTGCGGTCAAGGACCTGGGCGTCTACAAGGTGATGGGTCTTCTCGACACCACCCTCGACGACTGGCATCTCTACCTGAACGTCGCGATGCCGAACGTGATCTCGGTGCGTGCCGATTCGCCCTATCAGACGTTCGACGATCTGTTGCAGGCGTTCCGCGCACGCCCCGGCCAGGTCACCGTTGCCACCGCCGGAGTCAACTCCGCCGGTCATACGGCGATGGAGCTGTTGGCAAAGTACACCGGCATCAGCTATCGGCACGTGACCTACGATGGGGGCGCTCCGGCGGTTACCGCAACCGTAGCCGGTGAAGCGGAAGTCGTTCCGCAGCTGTCGGTTGAACAGGTGGATATGATTCGAGCAGGACGCCTGCGGCCGCTCGCGGTGCTCACCACTCAACCGTTGGAAATCGAGGGAGTGGCACAGCCGATACCTCCCATCACCAACTGGGTTTCCGACTTCCAGGCCGCGCCGATCTACTTTGGTATTTTCGTGCCCCGCGGTGTACCGCAGGAGGTAGTGGATACCCTCGACCGAATCTGGGAACGGCACGTGATTACGTCTGACTCGCTGCGCAACTGGGCTCGGGAAAACGCCGCCTTCTTTGATCCGGCGTTTGGAGCCGTTGCGGTTGAGAAATCCTTCCCGATGGTGCAAATTGACGCGTGGCTCAAGTACGACGCCGGCGATGCGGCCGTCAATCCCAATACCGTGGGGATCGCACGCCCATAGTTTCGGCCAAAGAAACGTTACTCACTGGTATCCAGCACCGTCTGCGACATGCGGGCGGTGCGTATTTTCCCCGACAAGGAGTTCACCATGTCTGATGCGCAGCCGCGCCAGACGCCACGACCAGGGCAGGTCATGCCGCGGGCAGACTTTGTGACTGGGGTTTTTTTACTGGCGTTCAGCATTGCCATCGTTGTTCTTTCCGTACAGATGCCCCGGCTCGAGCATCGCGGAATCAACCCGTACACCATCCCGGGCATTGTGCCGGGACTGCTCGGCGTTGCCCTCACCGTTATGAGCGTCAGCCTCGTCGTACGATCGATCCGGCACGGTGGATATCGTATCGCGATCGGTATGGAACAGACCGCAGGCGTCGCTCGAAAACCCGAGGTGTGGCGGGCGGTCGTAACCGCGGTGTTCTGTCTGTTCTATGCCCTCGCGCTGGTTGGTAGAATCTGGTATCCCGCGGCAACGTTCCTGTTTGTGCTCGTGTTCATCGTACTGTTTGAGTACCGTTTTGACCGTCCGTTTCGCGCTCAGTGGGGAACGGTTGCTTTTGCCACGGTTGAAGCGCTCCTTACCGCAGCGGTGGTTTCGGCGGTGTTTCGGTACCTCTTCCTGGTCCGGCTCCCATAGGAGGCATGTACAATGATTGACGGACTTCGCATGCTCGGGATCGGAATCGGCGAGTTTCTCACCATCGGTTCGCTGTTCTCGGTGCTGTGGGCAACACAGCTCGGAATCATCGTGGGAATGCTTCCAGGGCTCACCGCCACCATGGGCATTGCCCTGATGACGACGCTGACCTTCCGATTGCCACCGGGCAACGCGGTACTCATTCTGATCTGCATGTACATCGGCGCGATCTACGGCGGGAGCCGCAGCGCCATTCTGCTCAATATTCCCGGCACGCCGGCGAACGCGGCTACCGCTCTCGACGGCCATCCGCTTGCCCGTCAGGGTAAGGCAGGTCAGGCGATTGGGCTCGCAACCACCGGCTCGTTTCTGGGGTCGGTGATCGGTATGTTGATGCTCGCGCTGTTCACCCCGGTAATCGGCAATTTCGCACTGAACTTCCAATCGTTTGAGTTTTTCTGGCTCGCCATTTTTGGCGTGGTCATCAGCGGGACACTCACGGCTCCCAAGGATCCCCTGAAGGGCTGGATCTCCGGGTTTCTGGGGCTGATGATCGCGATGGTGGGAATGGAGGGGATCCACGCCCACGTGCGGTTCACCTTCGGCATCGTCGATCTCTCCGGAGGAATTCGGCTGATCCCGGCGATGGTTGGTGCCTTCGGGTTCGCCGAAGTCATCATGATGATGAAGCACGTGAGGGTCGAAGTCATCAAGTCCGAGATTACCCGCGTCATCCCTCGCCTGAAGGACTTTGCGAAGTACTGGAAGACCATCATCCGTTCGGGTTTGATTGGAACCTTCGTGGGGGCAATTCCGGGGGTGGGTGAAGACATCGGTGCCTGGGTGAGTTACGACTTCGCAAGGCGGTCGAGTAAGGAAGCCGATCAGTTTGGGAAAGGGAGCGTCGAAGGCCTGATAGCGGCCGAAGCCGGGAACAACGCGGCGGTTGGTGGCGCAATCATCCCGGTGCTGGCGTTGGCGATACCCGGCTCGGCACCCGCTGCCGTGCTGCTCGCTGCAATGTTCATCCACGGCGTGCGTCCGGGGCCGCTCATCATGATTGAGAACCCGCAGTTCGTCTATTCGGTTGTCGCGATGTTCCTTCTGGCAACAACAGCGATGTTTGTGCTGGGGCTGTCGATGGTGCGAGTTCTGGTGAAGGTGCTGGAGATCCCCCGCACCAAACTGATGCCGGTGGTGTTTGTGCTCTGCGTGATCGGCGCGTACGCGGTGGAGTCGCGGTACTTCGATATCGTGATCATGGCAGCGTTTGGCCTGCTGGGATACATCATGCAGGAGATGGACTACCCGGTCGCCCCCATGGTCCTGGGGATCATCCTCGGAGACATTCTGGACCGTAACCTCCGGCGCGCATTGGTCATCACCGACGGCGATCTCATGCCGTTCTTCACCCGGCCCATCTCACTCGTGCTGATTCTGTTCATTCTGCTCAGTCTGGTCGGCAAGACTCGCTGGTTCATGCGCGCTACCTCGGTTGCGAAGGAAGCAGTGTTTGGGCGGTTTCGGCGATCCAGATCCACCCAGGGAGGTACCCCATGAGCGATCGTCCCCGGCTGCGAGCCGGCATCGTTGGCTCCGGCTTCGCCGCGGCCTTTCACTGCGAGGCGCTTCAGCGCGTGCACCGTGTGGACGTTGACATCGTCGGCGTCTATTCTCCCAACGCGGGGAAGCGCAGCGCCTTCGCGAGCGAACGCGACACCGCGGCCTTCGACTCGCTGGAGAAGCTCATCGATGCGAGCGATGTGCTTCACGTCTGCACGCCGCCGTCGACCCACGAGGAGATCGCGGTGCAGGTGCTGGCCGCGGGCCGGAGCTGCATCGTGGAGAAGCCGTTCACCGGGTTCTTCGGCAACGGCTCGAAGGACTTCAACGGACGGACCTTCGACCGCGAGGTGGGACTGCGCGAAGCGATGGCAAGCGTGGAGCGTATGCTCGAGGCCGAGCAGACGAGTGCGGGCAGCATCCTCTACGCAGAAAACTGGGTCTACGCGCCCGCGATCCAGAAAGAGCGCGAGATCGTGGAAAAAACCGGCGCCCAGATCGTCTGGATGCACGGGGAGGAGTCGCACTCCGGTTCGCACTCGCCCTATTACGGGAAATGGGAGCACTCCGGGGGCGGGTCAATCATGGGCAAGGC
This sequence comes from Spirochaetales bacterium, assembly GCA_007130025.1. GTDB lineage: Bacteria > Spirochaetota > Spirochaetia > DSM-27196 > PWMO01 > PWMO01. Next base: position 6,553 of record SLTF01000376.1, read on the forward strand.
CGTACATCCGCTGACCGCAGCGCTCTACCTCAAGAAGGTGGAGGGGCGGGCGCGCACGGGTCGTCCCATCCGGCCGGTCACCGTATCGGCAAGAACGCACACGGTGACCACCTCGGACTGGTTTCGCGATGAGGGTCACCTTCGCACCAGTTACACCGACATCGAGGACTACGGTGCAGTTCACGTAGTGTTCGAAGACGGAAGCTTTGCCGACATCTTTGCATCCGAACTGGTACTCGGTGGGGTGCACAACTGGATCGAGGTGTGCGCCAACAACCATCGCACGGTATGTAACATCAACCCAAATACCGCGATGCAGACCTATAACCCAAAGGAAGAGAATTTCCGCGACATCTACGTGGTGGAGAAGACCGGAACCAAACAGGGGTGGGCCTTCACCTCGCCCGATGAGGAGTGGTTCACCGGCTACCAGCACGAGATGAACGCGTTCTACGCCTCGGTTGCACGCGGTGAGGAACCGGAGTCGGATAGTCGGCTCGCCGCCGACACCATCGCGGTGGTCTACGCCGCCTACCTCTCGGCGGCGCAGTCGGGTCGAGAGGTCGAAGTACCCCGAGCCGGGAAGTAACAACACAAGGGAGCAGCGGTATGGGACACGGTGACGGAATGAACTACGCTCCGAGGGCAGAACGGGATCCGGTATGCCGCCCCGGGGAGTTTCGCTTTTCGGTGATCGGCCTCGATCACGGCCACATCATTGGGATGACGGCGGGTCTGGTGGATGCCGGTGGTGAGCTGGTGGCGGTCTTCGACCGCGACGGAGA
>SLTF01000443.1 GCA_007130025.1 Spirochaetales bacterium
AGCTGAACAGCGGAAAGAGCGCCGCCTTCACCGCGATGGCGGTCATGATCATGGCGTAGGGCACAATTACCGCCCGCGGGTTCTCCAGCAGCGGCAGGCGCTCGGCGAGGGCGGCCAGATCGAGCACGCCGGTCAGGCGGTAGAGGTAGCCGATCCCCAGCAGCATGAAGGCCATGGCGATGAAGTTGATCATCAGGTAGAGCATGGCGTCGTAGACCGACTGCTTGTCCTGCTTGTACATGATGAGGATGGCGATGATGAGCATACCCAGCTCGACCAGTACGTAGATGTTGAACAGATCGCCGCTGAGAAACATGCCGATGATCGCCGACTCCAGCATCACGAACAGAAACAGAAAGGTCTTGTCCATGTAGTCGGCTCTGGTGCTGAAGAGAAAGGTGCCGGCAAAGAAGAGCGCGGTCAGCGCCACCAGCGGTGCTGAGTAGAGATCAGCGACAAGCCTGATGGCGATCCACTGTGGCCAGTTGGCCATGAGCTGCACCACTTCGGCACCCCAGCGAACCTCCCGGAAGAGCATGATCGCCATGGTCACTACCACCACGTTCACAAAGAACAGCAGCCAATGGTAGGCGCGCTTGGGCAGAAAGAACCCCACCGCCCCTGCGATGACCGGGCTCAGCACCACAAAGTGCAGCGACTCGCTCCAGACCATGCTACTTCTCCAGCCGCCGGGTCAGGATGTGCCAATCGGCGGTGGCGTAGCGGTAGGCCACGCGCATGTACATGGCGAGGCACATGGCGATGACGGACACGCCAATTACAATGGCGGTGATCATCAGCGCCTGCGGAATGGGATCGGCCATCTGCTCGACCGGGGTTCCAACAATGGGAGGCTTTGCGTTGGCAGGGAAGTTGGCCATCATGAAGAAGGTAATCGCACCGATGTCCATGATTCCCACCGACATGATGGTCTTGATGATGTTGCGCTGGCTCATCGCGCCGTAGAGCCCGATGAAAAAGAGCAGGACGGCGAGGTCCGAGATCTGCAGGTTGCTTACAAATGCCACGTCTTTCCCACCCCTTCAAAAAAAGCAAAGCGCAGAATTGCCACACCGAGGCCCAGACCCACCTGCACGCCAATCAGAATATCCATGGTGGTCAGGTAGAGCGTGCGAAGTTCGGGGTTGCGCGTCACAATCCCGGTAAAAAGCAGCGCCATCGGGGCCACCAGAATAAGCGAAAGAAAGACGCGCTGGATCGCGTGCAGCACCTCGCTGTCGGTGTCTTCCACCGGGTAGATGACATAGCGCGCAACGAAGAGCGAGGCGAGCACACTGCCCCCCTGAAAGCCGCCGCCGGGTGTGTAGTGTCCGTTGATGATGACGTAGAACCCAAAGAGCAGCATGAAGGGATAGAGCAGCGCCACGATCATCTGCAGGATGATGGACTCTTCGCCGGGGACGATATCAGGCATGATCGTCCTCCGTTTCGGACTCTTCATCGCCACCGTCCGCCGACGCGCGGGCGTGCGCCTGACGGCCGGCCTCGACATCCGCGGCGCGGGGGAGAAACTGCGTCATGCCGATAATGGCGGTCAGCAGAATCAGCGCCTCAAACATGGTGTCGTACATTCGGTAATTCAGCAGAATGGCCGCGACCGCGTTCTTGGAGTGGGTGTCCTCCTGGAAGTGGCGCACCATGTAGTCGTACATCATGGGCTCCAGTTCTCCCCGGTTATTCGCCGTGATGCCGGTGACCATCACGAACACCAGCAGCACCAGCAGGGCGGATGCGATGTACCTCATACCACCCCCTCCGGCGAATAACGCACGAATCGCATCTCCGACTCGGTGCCGTGCATCTGGAACATCATCTCCAGCTCCAGCATCACGTAGCTCTCATCGTCGGTGAAGGCGGCCAAGCCCCGCTCGTCCTCTGCGATCACCAGATCGTACGCGTCGTCAATCAGCGCATCCTCCAGCGGCACGGAGACGTAGACCACCTGCACCTCAAACTCGCGTCGGCGGAAAAACCGACGAATCTCACGAAGCGCCTTGCTGCGTTCCACATGCTCGATGTAGGAATCGGTGATGTGGTCCCGGTGCGCATCGCTCACTACTCCCACGGTATAGACGCGGGTACGCTTGAGGGCGGCGAGATAGAGCAGCGTAACCAGTCCGCTGCCAATTACCGCTTCCGCGATGGCAAGTTCCGGCGCGGCGTAGAGAAGATAGAGGAAGGCGCCGAGCAGCGAAAAGACCGCCAGATATACAATAGAGAGGCGCAGGAACCGACTCTGGATCGCCAGAACGGCAAAGATCCCCATCAGGATGATGACGGCCACTTCAACCATCGCGGGGCTCCGTTACGGTGCGGACGCGAAACCCGCTGATCCACGCCGATCGCGCGATCGCGTGGGCGGCCACCGCGACGGTGAGCAGCTCAAACACCAGAATCATCAGCAGTTTCAGCGAGGCAGGAGAGAGCCCGGTCAGGACCATCGCACCGATGATAATGGTGACAAAGCCCATCGCCTCCACCTTGGAGGTGACCACCATGCGTGCATAGAAGGTATCGAGCCGCAGCACGGTGTAGACACCAAAGCCGGTGATCAGCAGACCCAGCAGAATGATCCCCTGCCCCACCAGCTGCTGCACCGCCGCCACCGTTCCCACGCTACAGCACTCCCCGGCGCTCGATGAATCGCGCCAGCAGCACCGTGACCAGAAACCCCAGGATGGAGAAGAGCAGCGCCAGATCGAGGATGTAGCTCTCCGAGATCGCGAGCGAAACGATAACGACACCAAGAGTGATCTTGCTCGCCGCGAGCCCCACGCCGAGCATCCGGTCCCAGATGGTCGGGCCAATCACCACCCGCACCAGACTCCCCACGGTGGAAAGGCCGATCAACATGAGCGCCAGTTGCGAGAAGCTCACGCGGTTCCTCCCGAACGTCGGGCAAACACCCGTTCGAACGAACCCTTGATCATTTCCGCGGCCTCATCGGGATCGGTTGTGGCGCATTCGATCCAGACCACCTTGAAATTTCCGTGACTGTGATCGATGGTCACCGTTCCCGGCGTGAGCGTAATGGCGTTTGCCACCAGCACCCCGTGAAACGGGTTGGTGATGGAGGTGGGAAGATCCACCACGCCCACGTTGATGCGACCCGAGAGCGTAACGTGAATCGCATGCACCCCGGAGCGAAAGATCTCGACGATGAGCGTGAGCAGGTAGCGTATTGCGGTCAGCGGCGAAAGACGAAACAGCTCCTGGTAGCGCGCCTTGAGAAGGTAGCGGTTGGTGATCAGGAGGGCGATGGTTGAGAGAACGGCTCCCTGCACAAACGTGCCCGGGGTGTAGGATTCATTCCAGACCGCCCACGTGAGGGTGCAGATGCCGAGGGCAACGGTGAAGTGCAGCGCGTTTCGCATCGGTTGTTTCATATGCAGCGGCGGATCGGGTCGAAGGCACCAAACCGGTCAGCTATACATACTGCGATTGCGTCGCGTGTGGCAAGCGCTTTCGAGTGTTCCAAAGGCTGTGCTTTTTCCAGTGGCCATGGCGCACGCTACCGTTTCCGCTCGTCAATTGCGCGCGCGATATCCTCGAATCGACGGGCTTCCCGAAACACGGTGACCATGTCGGGCATGCGCACAATCCGGGCAATATCGGCCAGTGCGCGCAGGTGTCGCGCCGGGTCCTGTCCGATGGGATCCAGGAGCACCACGATGATATGCGGATGGCCCGAGGCGAGTGGCACCTCAACCGGCGATTCGGAGACAATCAGATAGACCACGGAGTCATGCACGCCGGCCACGTGGGTGTGGATAAGCGCGACGTCCGGCGCGAGCTCTACCGGTTCCTCGGAGCCAATCGTCACCAGAATGCCGGCCAGTGCCTGAGCCGAATCGGTACCAAACTCGCGCCGCAGGGCTGCCTTCAGCAGCGGGCCCACCTGACGCTCGTTCACGCGTAACACGGTTCGATCCTTGCGAAACACCGATTGAACGTAGGAGGTATCGACAACCCGCTCGGTAGATTGCTGGACGTCCCACCGCTCGGCAGGGGCAACAATCACGGTGAGATTGACTTCGTTACGGGCCGCCGCAATACGTCCGGGAAGCCGATCGAAGGCCGGTTGCCACGCAACTTCTCCGCGACGCGCAACCATCAGCATCAGCCAGTCGGAGGGAAGAACCGGCTCGAGCAGGGTATCAACGCGTCCCTTCCATGTACCCACCGACTGAAACTCGGTTGGCACGGTCGGGCGCGAACGCTCGATGTACTCGCGAGCGGCAAGAACGGTCTCGGCTGAGGCAAGAACAAGAAGCGAAGAACCGGCCTGATTCGCGAGCACCTTCACCGTCCCGATTACCTCTTCAAATCCAATCTCGCGCTCGGACAAGGGAGGAAGCATCAACACAATTCGCTTTGCGGTGCTCAACGGCGCCACAAGGCGGTTCACCAGAACCATCTTCCGCGTGCGATCGACCACCGAGTCGATGTGCCTTCCGAACGTGCGGGTTCGCGCCGATACCTCTCCGTTCCAGCCCAGTACCATCGCAGAGATGCGGTTCTCGGTGGCGGCACGCAGAATCCCGTTGGTAACGTTCAGGTCCACCGTAGTCAGGGGAGTGACCGGTATTCCCAACGATGCGGCACGGACCACCGAGTCGGCCAGGATTTTCTCCGAATGTGCAACCCCCTCCTCCACGTTGTGGCCGTCGGACACAACGCGAAGGGGATAGACGGGCTCGTGCGAACTCTTCTCCCGCAGGAGAAACGCGATGTCGAGCAACTCCCGCGCCCCGGCGCGGCTTTCCAGCGGAATCAGGATTCGATGGGGCGCGCTCGCCGCGTCAAACTGCGCCTGCTCTTCGATCACGGCGACGTTGCGACCGGCCCGCTGCGTCACCAACGGTCCAACAAAGCAGGTCACCGCAATCATCATGATCGTTCCGGTGATCACCGACTCATTGAACAGTCCGATATTGAACCCCACGAGTACCGCGGCGAGCGTTGCCGCAGCCTGATTCACGCTGAGTCCGTAGATCAGCATTCCCTCGTCACGGCGATAGCCCAGTGCTCGAGCGGATGCCCACGCGGCGAGCAGCTTCGACACCAGCGCAATCACAATCATCCCGATGCTGATCACCCATGCTTCGGTTCCCGCGAGCAGGAGGCTCAGATCTACCAGCATTCCCACCGAGATCAGGAAGAACGGAATAAAGATCGCATCCCCGGTGAAGTGAATACGCGTCATGAGCAGGCTTCGCTCCGGGATCAGATTGTTGAGCGTGATCCCGGCAAGGAACGCGCCGATGATCGGCTCCAACCCGGCAACGTGGGCGAGCCATGACGTCAGGAACGTCAGGGCGATGACGAAAACGAACTGCGCGTTCTCGTCTGCCGTGACGGTCCGAAAAAACCATCGTCCAATCAGCGGCACAAGGATAATCACGCCAACCACATACACCACCATGAAGGCAAACAGCCGTACCCAGAACGCGGTACTCAGCTGCCCCCGGGTCGCGCTGGCAATCACGGCGAGCAGCAGCAGTGCGAGGGTGTCGGTGATGATGGTGCCGCCGATTGTGGTGGTGACCGCGCGCGTCTTGGACAGCCCGAGCTTCCCAACGATGGGAAAGGTAACGAGGGTGTGCGAGGAAAACATACTCGCAAGCAGAATCGCCACGGGAACCGCCATACCAAACACCCAGTACCCGAGGGCGGTTCCCATGCCGAGCGGAATTGCAAACGTGACCAGCCCAAACAGCAGCGTGTGACTCTTGTTGCGCCGCACCTCATTGAGATCGATCTCAAGGCCGGCCAGAAACATGATATAGAGCAGGCCGACCGCACCCAGGAGCTCGATCGTCTGATCGCGGGCAAGCAGCCCAAGTCCGTGCGGCCCCACAACAATACCGGCCATGATGAGCCCGACAATTTCCGGCAGACGAAGCGTTCGGGCAAGAATGGGTGCAAGCAATATGAGCACCATGACCGACGCGAAAATCAGAACAGGATCGGTGAAGGGTACTGCCATAATCGGTGTATGGTAATGGAAGTCGCGACTCGGCGCAACAGTCGACGGAACACCGTCGCGGGGTCCGATGATCGGCGCTGCGCGCGGTCGAGCCTTCAGCTCCCCGCAGCCGCCCGCAGGTAACCGAGATCGGCGTACGCAAGCAGCTCGGGATCGGCGGTGAGCAGGACGCAGTTGAGCCGACGTGCGGTGGCCACAAGTGCCCGGTCGATGAAGTCTCCCGGGAACGGTAGGGGTAACGATGCCGCTTCGGCGGCAATTGATGGGTCTACGTCGACGGTCTGGATTCCCGGGGTGGTGGTGGCCTGCGCCAGCCACTCGTTGGGGGTGATGGAGAACCGCACGATCCCCTGCCCTTCCATGGCGGCAATCTCCCACGCGGAGACCGCGCTGATGAAGAGCGCCTCGCGCTCCGAGGCGCGTTCGATTGCGGTACGGATGTCGGTGGACGAAAGATCGGCCGCCCCGGTGAGCAGCCAGAAGAGTACGTGGGTGTCGAGCAGAAGCCGCTGGTCGTCAGGAACCGACACGTTCGGTCACGGCCGCAGCGAGAATCCGACGAGGTCTTTGGATACCAGCACGGTCCCCCGAAGGCGCCCGAACAGCGGTTGCGGCTTCTGCTCTTCCACCCATACCATCTGCGCCACCGGCTTCCCGTGCTTGGTGATGACGATCCGCTCGTGCGTATCGTGCACCCGATCCATCAGTTGCAGGCAGAGCGCTTTGAACTTACCTGCCCCAATTTCCATTTAGCAGCCCCCCAGTTTGCATCTGCTAAACGATCCCAGCCCTCGTCGTTCTCACCGGTTATGCTGAACACCTCGATGCACTTCCGTTATAACCATGGTCATTTTACTATGGTTATCAAAATTTGGCAAGCGTTTCGTATGAAGTGGTGCGAAAAATGTGCTTTATTTTGGGACCGACCGTTCCCGTCGACCGGCGTTTATCCCGTCGACGTGGGCTGCTCAAGCCGGCGGCGGAGTTCCGCATTTGCGGTTTCGAGTGGGGGCAGGCTGTCCGGGTACGCGAGTGTGGTCAGGCTGCGGCCCTTCATCAGCCAGCGACCGTCGACCATAGAATGTGTGACGCTGTGCCCTCCAACCGAATAGACCAGCTGCGTGTAGTAGTCCTGTCCGCCAACCGGAGCCCAGCCGATATCGTTCATGTCCAGCGCAATGATATCCGCGCGTTTTCCGGTCTCGAGGGAACCGATCCGGTCTTCAAGGCCAAGCGCACGCGCCGCGTCGTTGGTTGCCATGGATACCAGCTCGCGGGGAGTGATTGCGTTCACGTCCTGCTCGCGGTGGATGAT
>SLTF01000166.1 GCA_007130025.1 Spirochaetales bacterium
CCGGTGGGCAGTTGCAGCGGGTCGGCATCTGCCGCGCGCTGATCAACACACCCGACATCATCTTTGGAGACGAACCCACCGGAGCGCTGAACTCCAGCGCGTCAAACGAAATCATGGACCTTCTCGGCGGAGTGCACCGCGAAGGAACCACGGTGATGCTGGTCACCCACGACGTGAAGGTCGCCTCCCGCACCGAGCGGGTACTCTTCATGATGGACGGCCGCATCGTTGCTGAGAAACGGCTGGGAGCGTGGCCCGCGGGCGGGAACGGCAGCGCAGCGCACAAGGCGCGGGAGGCCGAACTGGCGCAGTGGCTGATCGAGCTGGGGTTTTAGGGGAGGAAGGTGGCGGTCGCACGCATATGACAGTCGGCCCTGTTCTTGACAAGTTGACAAGAAAACGACATGGGTTTAGTCTTGGAGTATGAAGACCCTTCCCGTCGGTGAGTTCAAGGCACAGTTCTCAGAGGTCCTCACAAAAGTGAAGCAAGGGGAATCTTTCGGGATAGTATACGGCAAAAAGAAGGAACCAGTTGCGATGATAGTTCCCTACGTCGATTCCGAAGAGAAGAAAGAACGCAACCTCGGCATTCTTGACGGGAAGGTCAAGGTTGTTTTTGCTGACGATTTCAAGATCACCGAACAAGAGTTCCTTGACGTGAAATGAACTATCTCCTGGATACCCACAGCTTCATCTGGTCTATAGCCCAGACGGAGTTGATCCCAGAACGAACAATCAAGGAACTACGCAATCCCGATAACAACGTCTTCGTAAGCGCAGTCAATCTCTGGGAGATCTCGATAAAGACCAGACTCAAAAAGATCGACCTGGGCGGCATCGCAGTCGATGACCTGATCGGGCTGGCAGCGGAAACAGGATTTCAGCTGATTGGACTATCCCCAGAGGAAGCAATCACGTATGGAAAGCTTGAAGAGGACAGCCATTTCGATCCGTTCGACAGGATGCTGATCTGGCAAGCAATACAGCGAAACCTCACAATGGTCAGCAGAGATTCCGAGTTCGAGAAGTTCATCCCTGACGGGTTGAAGCTATTGTGGAAGTAAGAGCGGCAGCGGATCCCACGCGATGAATGGGGACAGCCGGCGCTTGTACCGTCCCAGGTCGGAGTAGTGCATCACGTCGTAGACACCGCGACTCCGGTCGAAGTCCTGCGCTGCCCGATGGAGCGTCTCCTGGCGGGGAACGATGCCGATGGTGTCCTGGGCCAGTAGGCGCTTGCGGACCCCTTCCGGATCGGCGATGCCAATCGGTAGCCCCGCGGCGTGTATCGCGAGCACCATCCTGACCGCCTCCGCGAGCCTCCCGGTCGCCGGTGCGATCAGTTCGATGCGGAATGCATCGTTCCGTCCGGGCGGCCGGTAGACGGCCAGGTCGATGTGGGTCGTGTTCCCTCCGCGCTTGATCTCCCACGGATGCCCTCCGACCGACCGCTTCGGGTGCTTTCCGTCGATCCAGTCGCCGAACTCATCGGTTGAGTCCTCATCGATGTCGAGCAACCCTTCGTGCCTGCCGTCGGCGAACCGCCGGTACATCTCGCGGCCGCTCATCGACTCATCGACCTCCTCATCGGGTCTCTTTCCCGCGATGTAAGCGAGCTTGCAGTCGCGGAAGTACTCTCCGGCGCTGAGCGCCGGGACCGTGACACTCTCCTCCCGGCGGAAGTACCCCGACTCGACCAGTGCAACAAACGCTGCGCACGCCTCGGCTCCCAGATCCGTGTCGATTCGGTACAGACCGGGAACGGACTCCCGCACCAGAGCATGCGGGAGGATGCCTCGTCTGCGGTCCAGTGGATACCCGTCAACGGCTTCGCGGTTGGCCTTGATCCAGTCACGCTTCACCTTCCGAAGACGGTTCCGCATCGACTCGAGCAGCGGCTCCCATGCATCATCGGGATCGCGACGGGCCGCCACTCTTCCCGGGGCGCCGAACGGATCCATCGGCGCGACCTCGCCGCCGGGTCGCGCCTCCAGACCAGGGGCATCGCCGTCCACGTGGAAGAGGTAGTAGATCTCCATGTAGTGCGTGGCCCTGACCCAGTGCCACCGCTCATTGGCGTCGGTGAAGAGCACGTCCCATATCCGATCCAGACCGACCGCGTCGTACCCGAAGCCGTCCAGCTCTTCGAGCAGCCGGTACACCGATTCCCGGTTCTGCGGTTTCATACTCGATTACCGACTCCCATGGTCCCACTGTACTGCAGTTCCCGGGCGGTTCACTACCCCTGTGCATGTTCATCCAGAACCCCGGGCTTGTTCCGAAGAACCTGGATAGCCTGATCGCCGAAGGGCGTAACGGAGGAAATCGAATCCCGGTGGAGACCGCCCGATCTTGATCAGATGTCGGGTGCCCGCTCCGCGACCCAGGGCATCACACATGTGGATGTTCTGCTTGAAGTACTGCGAGTATTCCGTGTGGAACAACACCCGTCTCTGAAACGGTTCGTAGTGGAGCTTCCCCAGCGAGATCGGCGGCCGTGCTATGTATTCTGCCAGGCTTTCCTGGGCGGACTCGAAGGGGAGCGTGTCAGCGGAACCCGTGTGCTCTGTTGATTCACCCGATCAACAGAGGTACACTTCTTCCCATGAGCGGGAAGCAGCGGCCGCTGAACCCGATGGCGGATGTCTTTGTCCGATATCTTCTGGGTTCTGAAGACCACAAGGATATCCTCATCGATTTCCTCAACGCGGTCTTTGCGCAGAAAGGGCATGAGCTGGTGGTTGAGATCGAGATCCTCAACCCCTTCAACCTGCGCAGCGCCCACGAGAGCAAAGAGAGCATCCTCGACGTAAAGGCCAAAGACAGCCGCGGGCGCTGGATCAACATTGAGATCCAGATCGACCGCGACGGCAGCTACGCCGCTCGCAGCCTCTACTACTGGGCCAGAGGATACGCGGGGCAGCTTGGTTCCGGTGAGGGCTACGACACGCTGAATCCGGCGATCTGCATTAACCTGCTCGGCTTCGAGATCTTTCCGGAGCTTCCCGGTTACCACAGCTGTTTTCAGGTCACCGAGGTAGACCGACCCGAGTACGTGCTGAGCGAACACTTGCAGATCCACTTCATAGAGCTACCGAAGAACCAGCTGGAGAGCAGCGAAGAAGTGCAGGATGCCCTTGACCGGTGGTGTTACTACTTTGAACACGAGGGCTCCATTGAGGAGGAGAAGATGAAGGTACTCCTGAACGAAAACGAGGCGATCCGCAAGGCGCACAGAGTCTACCGCGAGTTCACTGCCGACCGAGAGCTGATGGACATGGCCGAAGCACGCGAGAAATGGCTCAAGGACGTGAACACCCGCCTCGCTTCAGCCGAACAGCGGGGCAGAGAACAGGCCCGCCAAGAGGATGCTCGCAAGATGCTGGATGAAGGGTTTGAATTAGCGACAATATCCCGAATAACCGGTCTTTCTGAAGGGCAGATCCGAGCGCTCACCGAATAGGCGCAGTCATGACGGTGTACCGCCTGGGTATCTCAGTTCCGCCGTGATGCGATGTGGTATCCCCCGATGTCGCGGAGACGTGATGCCCACTGTTCCGCTTCGCCGTCGTTACCACTGCGATCTACAGTTCGCTGTACCTGAACGATATCGCCGACAGCAATGCGCTGTACCGACATTTGGAGCACTGGATTCCCATCCGTTCAAAGCGGTTTGCCATGCAGTTCCAGGAGGCACGGAAGGAACGTGTGGTGGCGAATCGTCTCACCTCCCGTCCCGGACCATCGGTGTGCGGACAGACACACCGATGGGATGAATCTGGGCTGTTTCGCAGGTGTTTGTGCCGGAAAACGGACACACGTCTCCCGAAGGGCGTAACGGAGGAAATCGAATCCCGGTGGAGACCGCCCGATCTTGATCAGATGTCGGAGGATACGCTTCAGCTCGTCGGGATCCTCGATGACGGCGATCACCTTCATGTCCGCGCCGCACGTTGGGTACACAAACGGATCGACCTCATAGAACTTCGCAAGCAGTCGGGCCCATGCGCGTTTCCGTGGGGTAGGAGCCTTCCACCCGTCGGGTACTCGCTCCGCAAACCAGGGCATGTCTTGCCACCGTCCCTTCGTACGGGATGCATACGAACCGTAGCGGCGAATCAGCTGTAGTCGTTTCGGCGAAATGTGTTGCGTCAGGTCGGTGAGAAAGTCCAGGCGTAACGAGCTTCCTGCTTCAGATACGTGGCTATTTCTTCGTGATCGCTCCCCGCCGTGGGAGTACGTTCCACACACCCCGCAGCGTTGCCCGGGGCTCGCTCCGGCCGATTCCTGCTATGGTCTTCGTCCGCGTTGTGATGGTGGACATGACCTACCGAATCAGCCTGGAGTTCATGATCAAAGATGACACGGTTATTCCGGTAGACCTCGGCACACACGATGAAACGCATCGTTGATGACGCACGCCCGTCGCGTCCCGTTTGATTCGGTCAACACCGTCGGCTATCCGTGCCACACCCGCAACTCAGGGGAGCCGACCCGGCAGACGATCTGTTCCAGGGTGAAGAGCTCGAAAGGGAACACCACGCCGTAGTCCGGTGCGCCGCGGTCGATCAGTTCGCGTGCCATGGCGACCGCGGCCATGGCGGTACCCGTGTAATCCGACGGCGCGGTCAGGCGCACTTCGGCCACACGCTCATGCCCGGGTCCATCCGCTTCCGCCGTGAGCGCCACCGTTTCTTCCGCGTGCGGGGGGACGCGCTTCTCGCGGGCGATGAGTGTGCGAAGGATTCCGCCGCCGGGTTTCCCGCCTCGTCCCGGGCGGTTGAGGCGGCGCAGCAGACCGAGCCGGTTGAGTGCGGAAATCATCCGGTTGAATCCCTCATCGTCGAAGGCAGTCCAGTACGACGCACTCGCCACCCCGAAGCGACGCTGCACGTCGGCGGCCTCCGGGAACGCCACATGCCGCACCATCCGGTCCCCGAAGGGCTCCGGGAAGGCGGCGCCGCGGGTTCGGGAGAAACCGGGAACAACCCGGTCGCCATCGCGCACCGGCTGCGCAAACAGTCCCAGCATGTCCACGATGCCGGCGGGTCCCGCGGTTCCGTTCTTGCGTTGCAGCAGCGAGACGTGCACCTGCTGCTGCGGCACCGGAATACCGGCGGCGGCGGCCTGCTCGATCACATGACGGGCCATCAACCCCGAGAGCCCGGGAATCAGACCCGCAGATACCAGACCGCACAGCCCCGGCACCGCCGCGTTGGTGGCGGGTGTACCCGGCACGATGTCCACGCTGTGGATGCCCCGGTTGGTGCAGACAACCTGCACGTTCGGTTCGCGCTGCCGAGCGGAAACAATAACCGCACCCACGCGGGCCGCCTCTCCGGTGCCACTCGCGCCGGGAGCGGCACCTGTCTGGTCCAGTGCCCGCTCGATGGTCTCCCGTCGGTGCACATCGACGGTGACGCTCCTCACCCCGGGACCAATTGCCGCGGCGAACTCCCGGCCCCGCTCGGGTTTGTGGTCGCCCACGACCAGTGCGTCCGGACCGAGGGCGCGGATTACCTCACGGCAGACGTGGCGGCCGACCACACCACTGCCCCCGACTACCAGCACACGGGGCAGAGCCTTCATGACTTCACCCATGGCGGCGCCTCAGTCCGTGGAGCAGATTCTCCACCCCGGAGCGAATATGCCGTGCCGGCTCGATCATGGTGCGGTCATACATCCACAGCGCCATGGTTCCCTCCACAACCGAAGCTACAGCTATGGCGGCCTCTTCGGGGTCTACCGGTTGAAACTCACCGGACTCTATTCCGCTCCGCAAAATCGGCACCAAAGAGTCGATGTATCGACGCACATACTGTTTGAGTGCCTGCTGTACCCTTCGATTGCGAAACGCGATTGAGAGAAAGCCGTAAGAGATTGGAATCACCCGGATCACCCGTTCCACATCTACAACTACCCTTTCTACGAATGCCCGCAAGGCGTTCTCTGCATCCGACGCGGTAGCGCTTATGCCCTCAACTGCGTCAAGCTCCTGCTCAAGAACCCGCTCCAGCAGCGCCAGGGACAGGTCGTGCTTGTTCCTAAAGTACAGATACAGGGTTCCCTTACTGAGGCCTGTCCGGTCAGCCACTTCGTCCATGCGCAGTGAGTCCAGCCCTTTGTCGGCAACCACCGTCTCTGCGGCCCTAAGGATTTGCTCCCGGCGCTGTTCCGATACATCTACTCGAGGTGACATGCAATTCCTCCTGCTTGACACAGTATCTGAAAGACCTGCATATTATAACTGACCAGTCAGTCAGCTACAAGAGGAGATGTACACTTGAAAGCACTCTGTTTGTTACAGCGCCCTGCTGTTGGCCAACTTGAACACTACTTGGCTCTCCGTGAGGTGGAGCCCCCCACTCCCTCACGGGGACAACTGCGAGTGCGGGTATCGGCATCCAGCATAAATGTTGATGACGTTCATCTTGCAGAGAGATCCTTCTTCGGAGCCATTGGAGGAGCCCGCCCAACGCCCGACCGTCCCGTGACCCCCGGTGTTGACGTGGCAGGCGTGGTTGAAGCCGTTGGACCTGGAGTGGTGGGGTTTGCTCCGGGTGACGAGGTGTTGGGAATTCTGAGCCACAGAACCCGTCACGGTGGCTGGGGTGAGTATTGTTGCATCCCCGCAGCGAATGTGGTGAGAAAGCCCGCGGAATACACTTTTCCGGAGGCGGCCGCCTGCGCCCTTGGCGGCAGAACCGCCGCAAACGCGGTGACTGAAGCGGCAGTACCGGCAGGGGGAGCGGTACTGGTAGTTGGAGCATCCGGGGGCATTGGGTCTCTCATTGTGCAGATTCTGGCACACCAGGGTATAGAGGTGACCGGGGTGTGCAGCGCCCGGAACACTGAAACGGTACAGGGGCTGGGCGCAGTTCGGGTTATTGACTACACGCACACCTCTTTCGATGAAGCTCCAGATCTGCCGCCGATGGACGCCGTCATTGACTGCGCAGGCGGAAATGACGTGTACATCCGTGCACGCAGGATTCTAAAAAAAACAGGGCGCTTTGTTACTCTTGTCGGACCACGCCGATTTATTGGGGATGAGCGCCTGGCGTTTCCCGCCCTGGTGGGAACTCTCGGACAGATAGTGTACCGGATGCTTGTTTCTCGTATCTCCGGTCCACGATACGTCCTGGCAGGTTTGGCAACCTCCATGGAGCCCCTTGAGCAGCTGCTTCTGCTGCGGGGAATCAAGCCGCTTGTCAGTCGTGAGCTCGATTTCTCGGAGGACTCGGCGCGCGTCGGAATCGCACACGTGCGGACACATCACG
>SLTF01000310.1 GCA_007130025.1 Spirochaetales bacterium
ACAAAGAGTCCAGCGCCCAGAACACCCACCACGAGAATAAAGGCGTTGGCCATGAACATGGACGCAAACATACCGTAGACCAGTTCGGGCTCTTTGATAAACATTTCCGGGCCGGGATTCAAGCCATGTACCAGAAGCGAACCCAGGAGCACCGCTGCAGTTGCACTCCCGGGTATACCCAGGGCCAGCAGCGGTACGAGGGCACCACCGGCGGAAGCG
This sequence comes from Spirochaetales bacterium, assembly GCA_007130025.1. Taxonomy (GTDB): domain Bacteria; phylum Spirochaetota; class Spirochaetia; order DSM-27196; family PWMO01; genus PWMO01. The sequence goes on from SLTF01000310.1 coordinate 220, forward strand.
CTGTTTGACGACTCAGCCGCAGCGACGCCTTCCGGCGAACCCTTGCCGAACTCGTCGGGGTTCTTGCTGAAGCGCTTCTCGACATCGTATGAAATGAACGCGGCGATGGTGCCACCCGCCCCGGGGAAGATTCCTATAATGGTGCCCAGCACGCCGGCCCGCACGATGTTTTTCCAGACGGTTAGATAGTATCTCAGTTTGGGTAACTTGTAGGCCAGCTTATCGAATTTTTCGCCCTTGGCATAATGCTCAATGTTGTAGAACAGCTCACCGAGGGCAAAGAGTCCGATGATCGCGGGTATCAGAGAAAGACCATCAAGCAACCGTATATCGCCAAAGGTGAAGCGTTGCGTACCTGCAATGGGATCCATGCCAATGGTGTTCAGCAGCAACCCAAACACAACCGCCACAAGAGCCTTTTGCCAGTTCTTTCCGCCCATCGTCGCCACGGTGGTAAGACCAAGTATAGTGAGCGCGAAGTACTCGGACGGCCAGAATCTGAGGGCAACCCGGGCCAGGGGTTGGGCGAATAGAATGAGTACTACCGTTCCAATAATCCCGCCAAACACCGACGCGTAGAGCGAAATACCCATGGCCTCGCCAACGCGCCCGGTCTGTGTCATCGGGTAACCGTCGAAGGCTGTTACCGCAGCAGAAGGAGTCCCCGGTGTGTTGATGAGTACCGCGGAAACGGAACCGCCGTAATTTGCACCTTTGTACGCCCCCAGCAGGAGCACCATTCCCAATACAGGAGGTAGATTAAACGTCATTGGAAGCAACAGCGCCACCGCCATGGAGGGCGATATACCGGGGATGGCACCGAAGGTAATACCGGCAAACACACCCAGCAGACACAAGAGTATCGCCATGGGCGTAAACATTATGCTGAAGCCGCCGCCCAGGTTGACAAGTATATCCATCATGATGCGAAACCCCTTCCTACCCGAACAGCCCGGCAAACAACGTGCCAATGGGCAACCGTACATACAACAACCGGACGAAAAAGAAATGGGAGAATATCACCCAGCCCACGGGTATAGCGATCAATTCAATTTTGTTGCGCGAGTCCAGCACCCACATCACTACCACCAGAAAAATCGCCGAACTGAGGTAGTAGCCTATGTACCGAAATGCAACGAGGCTCAAAACCAGCGTGACGAACACAATACCCACCCGCCTCAGGTTACCTGACTTTGTGTCGGGCACCTCGTGCCCCTTCAGCATGGGAATGAAGGCAAGGAGGATAATCGGAATAAGCACGTAGAACCAGAAACGAGGAACCGTCGCTCCGGTGGTCGCAACCGAGGCAAACCGGGGAACCCGGAATGAAAAGGTGACGAAAAAGAACAACAGGCCTATCCAGAAAATACCGACCAGCACCAGAATTTGCCCCGTATACGGGCGCAATTTCTTGAACGGCCGAATGAGCAGCCAACCGAAAGCGAGTACAATTCCCAAAAAGACGATTTGCATGAGCAGCCCCTGCCCCGCAAAGAACCTGCCTATTTGTGCCAACTACGAACCCTCCGTCATAGGATAAGGGACAAGCTGCCAAACGTAATCCGGCTACTTGTCCCTCCTGTACCTCTTAGATGCAGAAACTCCGTGTTGCGTACATGCAACACGGAGGGCGAAATGTTCTACATGTCAAGCCGATCAAGCCAGAATTCGGTGACCTGGATCGTTCTGTCAACAATTCTCCTGAAGTCAGCGCCAAATACGGCTCTGGGAGCGATCGCGTTGCTCCGGTTGAATTCAATCCAGCGGGGGTGCTCGTACACCTTGGTTACGAGATCTTCCATCCACTCGATCATCGCTTGCGGGGTGCCCTGACGCACCGCGAGTCCGCGCCAGATGTGTTCATCGTTCAGCTCGGGATAGCCAAGCTCGGCAAACGTGGGCGAGTCTTCGAAGCCGGGCAGACGTTCGGGAGACGCTACTGCGGCAACCCACAGGTCACGGCCGACCGCGTTGAAGGGGTTTCCCATCTGCACATCAGCCGAGCCACTCATCACTGCCGCTGCTGCAAGCGGGCCAGACACAAACGGAACGGCGACGCCGTCTACTCCGGTGGCATCCCAGATCATCAGGACTTCAAAGTGCTTGTTTGCTCCAAGCACTGGCACTGCCCAAGTCTGTTGTCCTGGCCTTCTTCTTGCATCCTCAATAATGCCGTGAAAGTCCATACCGGCATCACGGTCGCTCTTGCGGATAATGACCGCCGACGGGTCCTTCTGGATCTTGGCGAGCCAGTGATATCCATCGATGTACACGCTCCGGTCGAAGTCGTTGGAAACAACGTTGTTCACGTTGGACATCGCCATGGCAAAGATGGTGTAGCCGTCTGCGGGCCGGGAAAGCACCGCGTTGGAGGCGTTCATGGTGGCACCACCCGTCACATTCTCCACCACAAAGGTTGCGTCGGTAAACTCGCGGGCAATTTCTACGAAAAGCCGGACGGCTACATCCGTCCCGCCACCTGCACCCACGTGGGTAATGATGGTAGTTGGACGGGTGGGGGTCCAGGGTCCTGCGGCGGCTGCCGCCGGGGCTGCGTCTCGTGGTTGATCCGGCTGACCTGCGGCGAACACGCCAAAGGTCAATGAAACAAAAAGCAACAGAACGAATGCTCGTTTCATACTATCTCTCCTTTTAAGAAACGAAAATCTCAGACCGGGCCCTACGGTCCGGTACAGTCTCCCAGCCACAACGTATACCGACGGGACGCCGAATATCTTTCTCGTGCGCGGCGTCAGTACTCTCCAGAAAATCGATATCTGACGATAAACCACAACTGTTGCGCTGTCCAATAAAAGGTCTGCATGCTCATCATTCGATTTTTTTATACCGGTTTACTCGTGCATGAGCGAGCGCGTATCCCGCAAGTCCCGTCGCGACGGGACAATGCTGAGGCGTGGTTCAGACCGTTCATCACCGCACGTCAACTGGAGCGGATTCGATCTTCACTCTATCACATTACCGGGCTTCACAACAAATATACTTTCGCGATTCGCTGCATCGTGTTTCCGTCGTCTACTCCATCACAAAAAGCACCGCAGGCGCAAACCCACCGTCGGGGGCCAGCTGGGTCGTCCAGACCGTGGTCTCACCGGAGCGACGCCAGCCCCGTCCGTCAGCGGTGCGCACCTCAAAGGTGTACGTCACGGCGCGCCCCTCGTCGAGCACTACTTCGCGGTCAAACGAGAGCTGTTGCCCCGCCCGAATCCCGGGTGTCGACCAGACCGTTTCACGAACGAGCTGCGCGCCGCTGTTGGCATCGCGCACCGTGAGAACCGCACCCTGCGGTGCTCCCACCTGACGCGGAAGCTCTTCCACGCCGGCGCGGCTGATCTGCCCCGGAGGAAGGAGCGAGAAGAAGCCGGTCACCGGCACCAGAGTGCCGACTGCCGGCCACGCAACGCGGGATGCATCACCGAGCCGCAGAAACGGGACCGATACGGTGACGGTTCCCGCGGCACTCACCACCTCGGTATAGGAGAGCACCCGGCCGGCCGTTGTCGGGATGGTCACCTCGACCTCGACTAGACCGCCTTCGGGGACCGAAAGCCGTGCGGAGCGCCAGTCAAAGGAGACAACGGCCGGGTTGTTCCCCCGCCGCTGCACCGTTGCCGGGGCGCGCTGCGTGACATACACACCGTCGCCGCGATACTGCCGCACGGTCACTACCGCTTCGTTTCCAATCTCATCGCGCGCGGAACTCAGCGCCGACCAGTCTCCCCGATCAACCGCCACAGACCGCGCAGCAACCGCGAGCTGCATGGCCACCGCGCGCCCCGCCGGAGGAGCGGGAGCGGGCGTGGCAACCGGCGGAGCAGGCTGCGGCCCGGGAGCCGGCGTGGGCCGCGGCGTGGGCACCGGCGTGGGCTGTGGGGCCGGTTGCGGCGCGGGCGCTGGAGTCGGTACAGGAGCGGGAGTCGGCTGCGGCGCAGGTTGTGGTGCCGGGGTTGGAGCCGGGGCGGGCGTCGGAGCCGGCTGAGGTGTCGGTGCTGGAGCGGGCTGCGGAGTCGGGGCGGGAGCCGGTTGAGGAGTGGGAGCCGGTTGAGGAGCCGGGGCCGGCGTTGGTTCCGGCTGTGGCGCTGGAGTCGGGGCGGGTGCGGGTTGTGGCGCCACGGCGGCGGGTGCCAGGGCGGTAACCGTCGGCGCCGCGCGGCGCACGTCTACGGTGTACCGTAGCTGCGTTCCGTCTTCAGCGCGAACCGCAATCGCAATGATGAGCCGGTCGGTATCCCGGAAGGCAACCGACGCGCCACGTGATGAGGTGGGATCGCCGCTCACGGCGATGGCCACCCCCTGCGTTCCCGATTCGATTGCCGCAGTGGCAAATCGGCTCTGCGGGCGAACCGCAATCTGGATATCGGTCGACTCGTGCGGCACCTCGCTCACATAGTGAAGACGATTTGGATCAAAGGTTGGCGAGAGAGTTCCGCCGCCAACGGACATCACCGCGAGCGCTGGGTTGTCATCGGGTGGCGCGCGGAAGAGGGTCACCCGATAGACTTCCTGGGTGACCCCGTCCTCGGCGAAGCTCTCGATGAATACTTCCTTCACGTCGATACCGTCGAAGGGTACGTTGATGCCACCGGATCCGCCGCGAATGACCGAACCATCAACCACAACCCGCTGCAGAAAGCGGCTTTCTGCGCTCACCTCGATGCGAGCGGCTCGACTGCCGTAGAGCACCTCCGCGGTGTAGTCGTACACGCCGGGCTGAAACGTTGGCGCGAAGCTGACGGCGTCGGCAACCTGCACGGTGGCAAGCCGGGCGTTGGTGTCCGCTTCGCGAACGGTGACCCGATAGAGCCATGGTTCATCATCCCCGGGCACAACGATCGAGTAGAGCACCGGAAGCGTGAAGTCATTGGGAGTAGCGCTGTTCTGCTGCACCACCGGTTGGCCGGAGGTCACAACACGAACCGTGGCTTCCGTGTTGAGCGAGATGGTCGCAACCAGCCGCGATGGATCGGTGCCCGGCGGCACCACCATCATGATCTCCTTGGGCTCGCGGCGCTCGTTGATAGCACCGGTCACTACCACGGAGAGGCCGGGGTTGTACTGCGGCAGAAAGGCAAAACTCTCAACGGGTCCGCGGCCGCGCCCAAACAGGGTACGACACCCGGTTGCCGCAGTCAGCACCAGCACCACGATCATGATCCACAATAGCGTCCGCTTCATCGATTGCCTCCCGGCTCTGTATGACACCCCGCGGGGTCAGGTATTTTCGCTAATCTGCCCAAAGTGTAGCGCACTCCTCGTGGTATTTCCACACACTATCGGGAGCTTTCGGTGAGCAGTCCTTCGAGCACTGCCGCGGCACGGTCGTAGCTGAGTGGGCCAAAGAACCGGGTGTGGATGGTACCGTCGGGCCCAACGATCACGGTAGTGGGAGTTCCCCGCACGCCAAAGCGATCGGCGACCCGGCCGTCCCAATCGAGCGCCACCGGGTAGAGGATCTGCCATTCGCGGGCGTAGGCGGCCACCGGATCCTCGCCCGCCTCGGTATGCGTCAGGTTGATCCCTACTACGGTGACCCGGTATCCAAATTCGCGGGCCAGCCGATTCTTCACCACGGTCTCCGCCCGGCACGGCCCGCACCAGGTCGCCCAGAAGTTCAGGAGCGCGGGGCGGCCGTGCAGATCATCCGGGGAAAGCGGTTCGCCGCTGTTCAGTACCGGCAGCGAGAACTCGGGGACCATCGCACCCACACGGGCCGCGGTGGCGGAACCACCGGATGCCGCGTACGCGGCGGTCGCTCCAACGAACAGCACCCCGTACGCAATCAGCGAAGCGGAGACCACCAGTGCCATTCCCCGTGCCAGGTCACGCGCTGCGAGTTCGCCCGGTCGCGCACGGCCGAGCTTCCATCCCAGATATGCGAGCGCGAGGGCCAACCCCACGAGGATCCCGGGTCGCCCGCCGGTTGCCCAGAGCAGCAGCAGCGGCTCGCGCCGGATCGCCGTCCACTGTGTCACCAGCGCCACCAGCTTCCAGCCTGCCAGCAGCAGCAGGGTCGCGGTTGTCAGCGAGTCAATCACCACCCGGCGTAACGCGTCTCGGCGGGCCCCGAGCAGAAACCAGCCGGCGACGCCGCCGGCGCCCGCTGCGAAAAAGAGCAGAAGGAGGCGAAACGACAGCACCATTCTGCCGAGCGAAATTGCTTCCGGAATCATGGCCCCACCATACTACGAAGCGCCGGTGGCGTCACCGTTGTCGAGCATGTTCGGTTCTGGTATGCTGGATCGATCATCGACACCGCCGGTCCGGTTGTTCCGTAACGGCAGTGTTCAGAAAGGACTCCAGTACTTCATGAACCCAACCAACGGCCGCGGCACCCCGCGGCAGCCACTGATTCTGATTACCAACGACGACGGCATCGATTCGCCCGGGCTCCACGCCCTGGTGAACGCAGCCCACGGTCTTGGCGAGATTCTGGTCGCAGCGCCCACCACGCAGCAGACCGCCCAGGGACGAAGCCTCGGTGGCGATCGGTCGGCCTCGTTTCGACCCGCGTCGCAACGCGAGTGGCCCGCCGATGTTCGCGCCTTCCACATCGCGGCAACGCCCGCCCTCACCGTGCGCCACGCCCTCGCGGTGCTCACACCCGACCGCCTTCCCGACCTGGTGCTCTCGGGTATCAACTACGGAGAGAACGTCGGCAGCAATATCACCATTTCCGGCACCGTTGGCGCGGCGTTTCAGGCGGCGGCCCAGAGCGTTCCGGCAGTGGCGTTATCGCGCCAGACAACCATCGACCACCACTACGTCTACGGCGAGCTCGACTGGTCGGACGCCGAGAGGGTTGCCCGCGGCTGGACCGAGCGCGTACTCGCTCTGCTGCAGATGACGCCGGCCGAAGTTCACGGCATGGTCCGCTCGCTCCCCTTCGACGTGCTGAAGATCGATATCCCCGATCCCTGCCCGCCGGGCACCGAAGAGCGGATCACCCGCCTCTCGCGCAGCGCCTACTTCCACTCGGTGGTAACCGACCCGGAGCCCGACCAGCCGCTTTCCGCGGC
>SLTF01000248.1 GCA_007130025.1 Spirochaetales bacterium
TGCCTGCCTGGCAGTGAGATGTTTTTTCTCCTGTGCTGTCTGTGCAAGATGGTGCTCAAACATCCCTTCGCATATAAAGAGATCAGAATCTGCCGCATAGGGTGCGATATCAGGGGAGTAGGCAGTATCGGTGACAAAGGTGAATTTCCTTCCCTTTCTCGGAGAGCCCATCACCTGATCAGGGGTAATAACCCTGCCGTCTTCCAAGGTCACCGTCTCTCCGCTCTGCAGCCGTGCAAACATCGGTCCCCGTGGAATGCCCAGCTGAAGGGCATCTTCGGGGCGGAACACCCCAGGACGCATTTTTTCTGTAAAACAGTATCCGAGACAGGGCTTGGTATGGTTCAGGGGAAAACAGCTGATTATATATTCATCAGTTTCAGCAATCACCGTATTGCCCTCAACCTCCACTACTGCAATCTCATAATTAATATACATGTCAAGAATCCGCTTTGTCTCATTTACATACTGGCTGAGGCGCTTCGGGCCGTAAATGTACAGCGGTTCATCCCGGTCCACCTGGCTTGAGAGCATCAGCATGCCGGGAAGTCCGGTCACATGATCAGCATGCATATGGCTGATGCACACAGCATTTATTTTTTTCCAGCGGAGATTAAGCATCTTCAGCGATACCTGGGTACCCTCACCGCAGTCAAACAGAAAGAGATCCCCCTCGCGACGCAGGAGGACCGAGGTGAGATGACGACCGGGAAGCGGCATCATACCACCGCAGCCGAGAACAAATGCTTCCATGTTCATGACAGCGACAGACCATAGCACGAAGCGCCGAAAGTGGAAACCGCCGCCCACGGGCCGGAATCCCCCCCACCGCTACCCGTCGGCGCGTGCCTCCACGAAGGCGACCGCGCGCACCTTGGTGAAGGTGTCCATGCTTCGCCCGGCGGGAAAGGAATCCCGCCTGATGAAGCCGCCGGCCATGCTGTCGTGGCCGCCGCCGATCCCGTAGCCGTCGACGATGTGGCGCACCAGGTCTCCGGCGTTCACCCTCGGGGTGACGCTGCGGGTGGAGTACTTGATGCCCGCATCGCGCACGGCGTAACTCACCACCACGTTGACCCCGGCCACCGTGATCACGATATCGCTCGCGGCGCCCAGCAGCGAGTCGTTGGCGTTCTCCAGCCGCAGGAAGCCGATCTCTCCGTAGACTTCGACACCTTCGAAGGCGCGAGCGTAATCCTGCAGGTCGCGGGCGGTGATCTGGTTTGCCTTGAGTTCGTTGATGCGCGAGATATCGACGTGTTTGTAGAGCCAGTAGAACATGTCGATATCGAGTCCGCTCACCCCCCGGGTGAGATTGTCGGTGTCCATCAGAATCCCGTAGAGCAGCGCGGTTGCCACGTTGGAGGAGGGCTCGACGGCGGCCTCCTGGAAGTACTCGGCAATGATCGCGCTGCACGACCCGATCGCAGGCCGAACGTCCTCGAAGCGGTACCCCTTCGGTCCGTTGTACTGGTGGTGATCGATGCAGGCGACCTCGTCGGTAACCAGGTTGGTCACGTTGGAGTTCTCCTTCTGCACATCGACAAGCACGGTCCAGTCCTCCGCGCCCAGGGTGTGTACGCTCGAGGCCAGGCGCATGTCGATCCCAAAGGCCGACAGCATGCTCAGGCTGTTGGCCTTCTCGATGTCGTCCTCGTAGACAATGACCGCCTCCACCCCGAGCGCGGCGAGCAGCTGCTGCAACCCGAAGCTCGACGCGATGGCGTCCGGGTCGGGTACGTTGTGCGGCTGAATAAAGACTTCGTCGGGGGCCTGCTTCAAGAGCTCAACCAGATCGTGAATGCGCGCCATGGGTTCCTCCGCTGCGGTTCCAGTCCAGAGCATACGTCCATCCGCGTCCCTGTGCAACGGCAAACGGCATTGTTTGATTTCTGCTCTACCGGTACATTTGGGAGAACACTCGTAGATCTCGACTCAAGAAAGGAAATCCATGGGGAAAACGGTGGCGTATGTGATGCTGATTCTGCTGGGCGGTGCCCTGCTATTGCTTGGGGCGCTTCGACTCTGGGATGAGCGTGCCAACCGCGTGGAGTGGGCGCGTCTGGCGGCAACCCAACCGGCCGACCCAGCGCGGTTCGATCCGGCGATGGTTGCGGATCTCCCCGAACCGGCTCGGCGCTTCTTCACCTTCGCGATCGCCCCCGGCACGCCGCTGCTGACGGTTGCCGAGATCGAGATGGAGGGAGAGTTCAGCCTGGGAACACGGGAGAACCCGAACTATATGCCGATGAAGGCGCGGCAGATTCTGGCTGCTCCGAGCGGCTTCGTGTGGAAGCTTCGTATCCCCGGATTGGTTCCGGTGACCGGCTCGGACAGCGGCCGTTGGACGCGGTTTCGCATTCTGGGGCTGATTCCGGTTGCCCGAATGGGCGGGGATTCCAACCACGGGCGCGCAGCCTTTGGCCGTTACGTTGGGGAGGCGGTTTTCTGGACGCCGGCCGCGGTGCTCCCGGGCCCGGGCGTCGAGTGGGAAGCGGTCGACGCGGATACCGCCCGCGTGACAATCACCCACAACGGTCTGTCGCAGGCGGTGGACCTCACGGTAGACGCCGAGGGTCGCCCGGTGGTGGTTTCCTTCCTGCGCTGGAGCGATGCAAACCCCGAGAAGCAGCACCGGCTTCAGCCGTTCGGTGGACCGCTGTCAGACTTTCGGGAGGTGCAGGGCTTTCGCATCCCCTTCACCGTAGACGCCGGCAACCACTTCGGTACCGACGACTACTTCCCCTTCTTCAGAGCTCGCGTCACCGAGGTGCGCTTCACAGCACCCGGGTCGTGACCTGCTCGGGGTAGCCGCGTGGTCGGAACCTGATGGTCCAGCTCTGCGTTTCCCGAGCGCCACGGAATTTCGATTGACACCAATGTAGCCGAACGGCTACATTGGTGTCATGATTGAGCTTCGCAGGACCGACCGGTTTGCGCGGTGGCTCGACGAGCTCACCGATACTGCAGCTCGTGCTCGCATCCTGGCGCGACTTGATCTTTTGGCGCGTGAGTTGTTGGAGTAAACTATGACGAAGACAAGCAAGTTCGACGTTGCGGAACATCTGCGCACTCCCGAAGAAATGGCTGCATACCTTGAAGCATCCATCGACGAAGCCGAAGGCGATGCTGCGTTCATTGCGAAGGCGCTCGGAAATATCGCCCGTGCAAAGGGGATGGCACAGGTCGCACGCGACGCGGGACTCTCCCGGGAAAGCTTGTATAAAGCGCTCTCCGGCGACAGAACCCCTGGCTTTGACACCATATTGAAAGTGGTCAGCGCACTTGGCCTGAAGTTGCACGCAGATGTGAAGGCGGGGCGCTAATCCCCGACGCTACGCCAACGAGAGCCACATGAAGCACCCATCCAACCGTGACCTGCAACCCGCAACCGCGCTCTGGCGCAGCTACCGTCCCGCCGGGGCGCCCCACGCGTTCACCGCAACGGACGTGCAGACTGCCCGTGAGTGGCAGCTTCGGACACGAGAAGCGCTCGCGAAGTGCATCGGACTCGACCGGATCGCCTCCGCCGACGGCCCTGCGCGCGTGATCGAGGAGGCAGACCGGGGCGATTACGTGCGGCAGAAACTGCTGCTTCGCACGGGCCCGCACACGCTGATGCCGGTCTACCTGCTGCTACCGAAGGATCGCCCCGCCCCGCATCCGGTGGTGCTCGCCTTCCATGGTCACGGCTACGGAGTCAAGGACATCGTGGGACTCTGGGAAAACGGGGCCGAGCGTAGCACGCCCGACGGCTATCACAAGGATTTTGCCGTGGCGCTCTGTCGGGCGGGATTTGCCGTGGCCGCCCCGGAGATCTCCTGCTTCGGGGAGCGCCGGACCGACTTCTCCTCCCTGAACGCCGATTTGGGCCAGCCGGTTCCGTCGACCTGCACGCACACCGCGATGCTGGCCTTCCATCTGGGCATTTCGGTGGTGGGGATTCGGGTACACGACGGAATGCGGCTTGTCGACTACTTGGAGACGCGACGCGATCTGGACACACGTCGGCTGGGCGCCATGGGCATCTCCGGCGGCGGCATGCACACGCTCTTCTCGACCTGTCTTGATACGCGCATCCGCGCCTGCGTCATCAGCGGCTACTTCTCGACCTTCCGCGACAGCATCCTCGCCATGTCGCACTGCGCCTGCAACTTCGTACCGGGACTCGCGGAGTTCGGAGAGATGCACGACCTCGCGGGTCTGATTGCACCCCGCCCCATGCTGATCGAAGCCGGAAGCCACGACCCGATCTTCCCCATCCGTGCGGTCCGCGCCGGTGTCGCGAAGGCGCGAACGGTCTACGCCGTGTTCGGCTCCCGCACTCTGATCGAGACCGACTACTTCGAAGGGCGACACCAGATCAGCGGGCGAAAGGCGTACGATTTTCTGAAGCGGGTGCTGGCTGCACCTTCGGTCGCGGAGAAAACCGATTCCCCTGTGGAAATCGACGTGGATCGAGGGTAGATTGTAGCATAGATACGTTGTATTGGAGGCGCGTATGGGCTTATTCGATACCGTCATCGTTGATCCACCGTTTCTCTGTGAGCGGTGCGGGGCCGAACTGGAGATTCAGACCAAGGAGTTTGATTCCGGAATGACGACCTATCGGATCGGGTCCGTCATCTCCAGTTCGCCGGTCGTCGTGGGTGTTGTGGAAGACTCGCTCTTCTGTTCTGCGTGTCATTCGGCGGGACGAGCCGCGTCCGATCCCCTCTATTTCGTCATATGGCATCACATTCTGGCCGGCGTGGAACGCACGCAGGAAGCAGCCCTTGCCCGACTCGCGTCGGTCGACCGCCTTGATCTGATTACCTGGCTTGACCAGGCGCAGAAGGGCGAGCGGGAGTGGCGACAGCGCTTTCGCCGGTTCCGTCGTGACGTCGAGCTGTGGCATGAGCACGTCGAGCGCGAGAACGCGAAGCTCGCTGCCGGATCCGCCGCAGGCGAAGCCGATCGTGAATCAGATGCGGCGGCCCGCGTGCCGTTCCGGTTTTTCCTGCTGTCTGACGAGATACTCAACTCACCCGATCCGCTCGCGGAGATCCTCTCGCAACACGAGGAGCACAGCCCCGAAGCGGACTGGATGTTCTGATTGGCGGGCGGCCGAGCTACGTGACTCGCGCAATTCGATGGGCGTCCTTACTCCACACCGGGCGTGGCGTCTCTCGACTTAAACGGAACGGCTGAGCGGGATCACCGCCATAAGCGCTACCGCTGCCAGGACGGCGAGAAGCAGCGGGAACGGGATCGTGAGGAACATCGGGCCGGCGAAGCTGCCGGTGATGCGGAGCGTGGCGTATGCCCCCATTCCCGCGGTCTCGAAACCACACACTGAAAGCGCTGCAAGCTCGTTCCCCATGGAAACCTGGGCCCCGATTCCCAGACCAGCACCGAGCAGAAGCACCACCAGCACCGCCAGGTTGGACGCCGCAACAAAGCCCAAAGCGATCATGGCGGCCGTGAGGAGTGGCAACCACCGGAACAGTCCGACCAGACGAGCTTTGACCATCACGCCAACCACAACGGCACTCTCAAACGCCATGGCCGCGATCTTCCCCAGCAACGGTCGGCTGGTATGCGCTTCAATGACGGTCGGTACCAGCAGCTCGAAGGCGGACAGTAACAGGCCCACCATCGCGGCGTAGAGAACCGGACGCACTACCCGGTGAAGGCGTCCCCGGATCTGCTCTTCCGAGTTGTGCAGATCACCCGTAATCGGGGGTGTACGCGGACCACTCGCGGCGGCCGCCCCATGCGAAAAGGTCGCGTCCAACCGGCGCCGCAGCGCGAGCAGCAGACAGACCGGAACCAGTGCGACCACACCCAGAGTGATTCGCGGGGCCAGAACCATGCCACTTCCCACGGTCACCGGGCCGAGAATCGCACCGACACTCGCCGCAACCTCGATGCGACTCATGCGCCGTGAGCGTAACGATCGGTCATCACCGCCACGGTCGGACCTGGTTGCCGCAATGAAGGGGATCGCTGCAAACCCCGCCGCAAAGCCACCCTGCAGGGTGCGCGCGATCATCATCACCACAAACGAGTCGAGACCTGCAACCATGAGCAGCATCGCTGCGCTCCAGCCCACCACCGCCAGGCGCACCCCACATGCCAGCCCCCGGCGTCGCACGATGCGTCCCCATATCCACCCCGTGGTGACCGCTGCGAGCGGTCCGGCGGCAACGATCGCACTCGCACGCAGGTTCGTTCCGTGCCGGGCGAGCAACTGAGGATAGGCCGACGCAAATCCGACCTCGGCCAACACATCGATCAGTGGCAGGAGAACTGTTCCCAATATCACGTGGTCTCCCCGACGACCAGCGTATGGGGAACGTGGATGACTTCTTCACCGGGGACCGTGGGTCGCTGGATCAGGCCGTGGAGCACCCGAAGAGCGCGATGCCCCATCTTTTTGACCGGCTGGCGGATCGTGGAGATACCCATGACTCCGGCCAGCGGCTGATCGTCGAATCCGAGAGTCTTCAGCTCCTGCGGGACTGCACGATTCGACTCACGTGCCGCAAGAAGCAGGCCGGCCGCAAGGTCATCGGAACCCGTGAACACCGCGTCCACCTCGGGATGATCGCGGTTCAGCGACAGTCCGAGTTCGTAACCGGCCTCTACGAGATCATCCGGAATCTCCCGCGGTATGATCGTGACGTCGGGATGGCGCTCTGCAAAAGAACGATACCCGCTCATGCGTATCCTGTTGGACGAACACTGGTCCGTTTCCGGAGCATGGCAACACACAATCCGGCGCGCTCCCCGTTCAAAGAGGTGAGCAAGACCATCAATCGCGCTCTGATGATGATCCATGAAGACTCGAGAAAAGCCGACTTCTTCCATTGCCTGATTGCAGATGACCACGGGAATGTCCCGTATCGATTGAGCGTACTCCGCCCACGGTTCGAGAGCCGTCGCGAGGAGCATACCGTCTACCGCGCGGGTTGCCGTCAGTTCGGTAATGCGATCCGGTTTCCACCCCGCCGCGTGGGTCTGCTGGATGAGCAGATCGTACCCGAAAGCCGTTGCGGCAGTCCCGGCGCCCGCCACGAGGTTCGAGTAGAAGGGGTGGGAGACGTCTTCAATTACCATGAGGATACGACCGGTTCGTCCGCTTCGCAGGCTGGGAGCCGAGGAGTTGGGGCGATACCCAAGCTCGCGAATCGTCAGCTCGATCGCGTACTGCGCCTCCCGCGAAACGTAAGGATGGCCGTTGAGATAGCGCGACA
>SLTF01000009.1 GCA_007130025.1 Spirochaetales bacterium
AAATCCCCGAGTCGCTTCTTGCTTCCCGAGATCCGCCGCTCCAGCACGCTCTGCACCACCGTGCGCAGCAGCTCTTTCGACTTCCACAGATCGCTGAAGAGAGGCACCAGCGGATACGCGCTGAGATACATCTCGTAAAGACGCCGCGCGAACGATTCGCTCAGCAGCTCCGACAGCGATGACGACACACAGACCTCGGCACGCACCAGGCGCTTTCGCAGCGTACGCAGCTTCTGATCCACCAGAGCGTCTTCTTTGATCTTTCCCGTCAGCCAGCAGCGAAACCAGAGTCGCAGTCGCCCCAGAGGACCCAACGCCGCGAGCTCGCGAGAAATCATGTCCCGTCGCTGATCAGGATGAATCTCGGTGCGAATCAACGCACGCGACTCGTCATCATCTCGGGTGAACCCGAGCGACACCATAATTTTGCGGTAGAGTTCTCTCCGCTCTTCATCGGGCAAGGCGTGTGCCAGTTCGCGAAAGGTGTTCGACGAGGCCATGGTACCCAACTCCTGTATTGCCCCTTAAGGTAGGTCATTTCCTTCCTTCGCGCAATCATACGATGACAAAAACCGAAGCTAAAGAAAAACTGTCCCACACCGAAACTGATAGCAAAGTGAACACGGAAGTTCACAACGGCACTCAAGGAGGACGATATGATCATCAACCACAACCTGAGCGCAATGTTTGCGCAGCGACAGCAGAAGTTTAACAACCTCACTGTCGACGGCAACATTGAGAAGCTCAGCTCCGGACTCCGGATTAACCGGGCCGGGGACGACGCGTCGGGTCTCGCCGTATCGGAAAAGATGCGATCCCAGATTCGGGGATTGAATCAGGCCGAACGAAATGCGGCAGACGGAATCTCCCTTATCCAGACGGCTGAGGGCTATCTGCAGGGAAGCCAGGATATTCTGCAACGACTTCGCGAGTTGGCGGTGCAGGCTGCAAACGGAATCTACTCCACGGAAGACCGAATGCAGATCCAGGTTGAGGTTTCCAGCCTCATTGCTGAGGTTAACCGGATCGCCTCTCACGCGCAGTTCAACGGGATGAACCTCCTCACGGGACGGTTTGCCTCGGAGACGGGTCTCAATGTTGTTACCGCCAGCATGTGGTTTCACATTGGCGCCAACATGGACCAGCGCGTCCGCGTGAACATCGGAACGATGAACGCGCAGGGCCTCGGGCTTCAGGGACTGGGTGCACCCGCGCACTCCGCTACCTTCATCAGCTTGTCGACCCCCGACGGTGCCAATGCGGCCATCGGACTGATCGACGACGCCTTGATGCAGATCAGCAAGCAGCGCGCGGATCTTGGTGCATACCAGAATCGACTTTCGTACGCTCGCGAAAGCCTCAGCGTTGGCGCTGAGAACATGCAGGCGTCGGAGTCGCAGATTCGTGACGTTGACATGGCGCGAGAGGTCGTCGATTTCGTGAAGAACCAGATTCTGGTTCAGAGCGCAACCTCGATGCTCGCCCAGGCCAACCAGAAGACGCAGTCGGTGCTTCAGCTGCTGCAATAGGCAGCACTCAGGTTCCATGCCGGAAGGCGGTCCAGATGGACCGCCTTTTTTTTTGCCCTTCCCACGGCTTGCCCCACCCGATCTGCCGGCGCATAATGCCGTATGGTCATAGTGCGCATCCCTGCCGAACTTCGTCCCATTGCCGCGGTCTTCGCACAGGGCGGATACCAATGTTTTCTGGTTGGGGGCGCGGTACGCGATCTGCTCATGAACACTCAGCCCGGAGACCTCGATCTCGCAACCGATGCGACTCCGCCGCAGGTGACCGCCATCTTCCGCCGCGTCATTCCAACCGGCATCGCCCACGGTACGGTGACCATACTCTTCCAGGGCAAACAATATGAGGTCACCACCTTCCGCACCGAGACGACCTATTCCGACGGTCGACGACCCGATTCGGTCGCCTTTGCGTCAACGATTGATGAAGACCTCTCTCGTCGTGACTTCACCATAAACGGCATCGCGCTGGATCTGCACGACGGACACGTGGTTGATCCCTTCGGCGGACGCGACGACATTCAGCGCTGCGTTGTGCGTGCCATTGGGGAGCCCGAAGAGCGGTTTCGTGAAGACGCACTGCGTCTGTTGCGAGCGATACGGTTTGCCGTGAAGCTTGATTTTGCCATTGACAAGAACACGTTGGCCGGTATCAGGCGCGCGGCCCCAACCATCTCGCGTATCTCCGCGGAACGGGTTCGAGACGAGCTGACGCGGATGATCCAGTCTCCCGATCCCCGCCGGGCACTTCGTCTTTTGCGCGATACCGGGCTTCTGACCCCGGTCCTTCCGGAGCTCGAGACCGGAATCGGAGTACCACAGGACGGTACCGCTGCGCCGGACGTGTTCGAACATCTGGCGCTCTCCACCGAGGGGGCGCCCTCGGACCGTCTGGACCTGCGTCTCGCAGCCCTCCTCCACGATGTTGCGAAACCCGACTGCCTGCAGGAGCAGGATGGAGTTCTGCAATTTCATGGACACGATGATCGATCGGCAGAGATCTCCGAAGCGGTGCTGCGGCGATTGCGGTATCCCAACCGTCTCATTGCTCACGTCAGCCACCTGATCCGTCATCATATGTTTCACTACACAAGCGATTGGACCGATTCAGCGGTGCGCCGCTTCCTGTCGCGGGTGGGCGTGGAGAACGTGGAGGACCTCTTTGCGTTGCGAGCAGCTGATCGATACGGGAAAACCGGCCGACGCACAGCCGATCCGGCCATCGAAGAGTTGCGCGTACGGATCGCAGAGATGACCGCACGCCGGGACGCCGTGAGCGTAGCACACCTGGCGGTGAACGGTACCGATCTGATGGCCGCGGGCATACCACGGGGTCCGGCGGTCGGTACCACCCTTCGATTCCTGCTGGAAACGGTCATGGATGACCCGGGCCAGAACCACCAGGCGCAACTTCTGGAAATTGCCCGAAGGTTCTACGAGGATCGGCTGAACGTCGAAGGGTAAGCGCCCTACGCGTCCGTTTCAGAGTCGCCCGCCAGGGCGGTGTAGGCAAACTCGGCAGCGCTCTGTTCGGCGCTCTTCTTGTTCTTCCCCTTGCCCGGACCATAGGTCTGGTCACCCACCTTGACCTCGATCCAGAAGGTCTTGGAGTGGTCAGGACCGGTCTTCTTCACCATCTGGTACTTGGGATAGGTCTTGAACTGTTTCTGTACCAGCTCCTGCAGGAGGGTCTTGTAGTCCTTGCGGTGTCGGTTTTCCAGAACCTTGTTGATCTCCGGAACCAGATAGCGCAGCACGAACTTCTTCGACGCGCGAAACCCCGAATCCAGAAAGTAGGCCCCAATGATCGCTTCCATTGCGTCGGCAAGGAGCGCCTGTTTTGTTCGTCCCCCGGAGTATTCCTCACCCTTTCCGATCAGGATGAAGTTGTCCACCTTCAGCGAGCGCGCAATGATAGCAAGGCTGTCTTCGGAAACAACAAACGACTTGATCTTGGCGAGGTCTCCCTCCGCCCGATCGGTAAGTGTCTCGAAGAGAAACTCGGCAACGACAAGGCCGAGCACGGAGTCTCCGAGAAACTCGAGTTTTTCGTTGTTGCCGATCTCGTTCTGGTTTTCGTTCGCGAACGAACGGTGAGAGAACGCGAGATTCAACATCTCGTGACTCTTGAACTTGATTCCGGCCTGCTTTTCAAAGAGCTGGAGCTCTTTGCGACGCTCACTGTTGATGGGGGGAGGCTGTAACTCAGCATAATTTTTGCCGAAGAGTACGTTCACGACTCGTTCCCCCGAGTATCAGTAGTTTGTCAGTAGGAAGTGTACCGCGTTTTGTCGGTGGTTTCCCGGAACCGCAGGAAACACGGCACAAAAAAAATGCCCGGCCGAGCCGGGCAGCGGTTATTTCTGCTGGCTCTTCAGATAGTCAAGAGCATCGCGAACCGTTTCAAACTCGTTCGCTTTCTCATCAGGGATGGAAATCCCCATCTCTTCCTCGATTGCGTAGACCAGTTCGTACGTGTCCAGACTGTCGGCGCCGAGATCCTGACGAAAAGAGCTGTCCATGGTGATCTTTGCTTCGTCAACTTCAAGCTTGTCGGCAATGAGTTTCTTCATCTTCTCAAACAGTTCATCCATACGTAGTATCCTCCTGAAAACGTCTTAGCTCAATTCTTCGGGATCGAAAATTTTCTTTCCGCGATAAAAACCGGATTTCATATCCACGCGATGCCGGAGTACCGATGCACCCGACTCAGGGGAAACCGCCAACGACGGGAGATCCAGTTTTCCATTTATTTGTCTTCTTCTTCGTGTTCGTGCTTTCGATGCCCGTTTCTTGGGTACAGCCATGGTAACCTCACATTCTTGCCGTAATTGCCGCCTAACTTAGCCTATCGCCGAGTGAATGTCAAGCTTTGCCCGAGGGGGTACCGGAGGCTGGTGTTCCGCCCATCGTCGACCGCATGGCGTTTCTCAGTCGGTTGGCAACCGATGGAGGAACCATGGTGGAAATGTCCCCGCCGAGCCGGGCAAGTTCCTTGATTGCCGTCGAACGCAGCACGAAGTACTGGGGATCTGTTGGGATGAAAAATGTCTCGACCTTGGTATTCAATCCTCGATTCAACATGGAGAGTTCGAACTCGTACTCAAAGTCCCCGAGCGCCCGAACGCCTCGGATCATGACGCGAGCGCTCACCTTGTCGGCAAAATCCACCACGAGCCGGTCCCAGAGATGAACGCTCACGTTTGAGTACTCTGAAAGCAGTTCCTGCATCATCTCGTATCGCTCATCCGCGCTGAAGGTGTAGTTCTTGTGCGGGTTCATGGCGATCACCACGTCAATCGCGTCAAAGATCTGAGCGCATCGCTGGATGATGTTGAGATGGCCGTTGGTCGGCGGATCAAACGAGCCGGGATAGAGGGCGCGCAACATGGAGGCAGAATACCGGGCTCTCCGGACGGGGTCAAGAGCGCGCTTTCCTGACGGTGACTCGATCGCCCTGCCCTCGGTGGGTACCACAACTCCGGAACGCGTGATAGCATGGATACCATGAAGCTGGGCTTTCGAACGCGGTACCATCTGGCGGTGCTGGTTCTCGGCGCCTTGTTCGTGAGTACGCCGCTGTTTGCCGAGTCGACTCCCGAGCTGCACGAGCGTGCCCCGGAACGTCCGGCATGGGTTATCCCCCACGATGGAGACGGCGAAGCCAACGGCGCGGTCGAGGACCCGACCTGGGTTCCCATTACGCCGCGAGACATCCCAATGACGCCGCAACGCATGACCGAGATTCGGGTATTGGAGTACGGGGCTCGGGCGGATGATCCCAATCAGAAACTCGCCACGGTCCGGAGAATTGAGACCCTGCACCGTCAGGGCGAACTTGACCCGCGCGACCAGGTCATTATTGGGATTCTCCATTTTCTCGCCACCGAAGGGAGCGGAACCCGAGCACTCGAGAACGGGCGACAGGTCACCTCGTTTCCTCACGTTCGCATGCAGGCGGTGAGGACCCTCGGCAACGTTGGAGGACCGTACGCGCGCACCGCGGTGCTTGAGGTGATTCGAAACGACCGCGAACCGATGGTATTGGGTGAGGCCACCGCAGCCCTCGGTCGTATGCGGGTGGCGACCGACCCGGAGCTGATTGCGCACCTCACCCTGCTCATCGAACGGATGGGGCGAACCGGCCCAAGCGACTACCTCGCCTACGCGACCTTACGGGCCATTGAAGAGCTTCATTGGGCGTCGGCCGGCTTGCACGATCCCGCGCTGTTTCGCGCCGTGCTGACACTGGCACAGGCGCCCTACTCCGCCGTGGTACAACGGAAGGCGCTTCAGGTGGTGGATCTGTTGCGTGGTCGGTAAGCGATTATCGAGAAATATGGGTTATCGAGGAATATCGTTGCGGGTGTGAACGAGTTCTTCGGTGAGCTTCTGCGCGAGTCGCGCAATGGCCGCAGACATATAGGTTCGATCGCGAACCTTCTGCTTGAGCTCTGCGATTCGCTTCGGATTACTTGGTTTGGCTATTCTCACCATGGTTTTCCGCGCCTATTCCACCACACCGGGGATCCGTTCTACCCTGTCTCCACGAACAAAGAGTACCTCGTAGCGGGGCGAAAAACCATCGAATCGGCGATTAACCGCCAGAAACTCGCGCGACGCTGCGATGATCCGCGAAAGTTTCCGGCGGGTCACGCTGTGTTCGAGGCTTTCATAGGGCAACACGTCCCAACTCTTCACCTCGAAGAATCCGATGATCCCTTCCCGTACAGCTACAATATCGACCTCTCCCCGCCGTCCTCTGAAGTTCTTTTGGACAATATTCCACCCTGAATCCACCAGAAAGGCCGCGGCCCGAGTTTCGCCGTCGCGCCCGCGGGAGGAGGTTGAGGGTCGGCCGGTCAATCCGCCTCACGGGCCGCGGCAAGCTCTTTTGGATCGACCGCTTTCGCGATGAAGAGATTTTTTTCGGTGAACAGATCAAGGGTTTCCCCGTTATCGCCCCCGTACTCGCGCCCCCGTTCGTTGATCATGATCTTGACCGACGGCTTGAGCGGTGCGTCAACGTTGTTCTCGATCACCCGTCCGATTGCACCGCTGCTCAGCAGCACGATACTCCCGATGGGATAGATGCCCATCGTGCGAATAAACACCTTCAGGACCTCGGGGTCAAACCGGCGGGAGTTGTCGCTCAGGATGGCTCGCATGGCCGCATAGCCGATCATCGATCCGCGGTAAGGTCGTTCAGAAACCATCGCTTCGAAGGCGTCCACCACCGCGATGATCCGAGCCGGAAGAATGATGTTTCGCCCCGCCACACCTCTGGGATACCCGGCTCCGTCCCATCGCTCCTGATGCTGCATTGCCGCAATACCGATCTCTTCGGGGTACTTGAGTTCTCGCGTGATGATCTTGTAGGAATGGATGGGGTGAGTACGGATCTTCTTGAGCTCTTCGGGCGCGAGCTTACCCTTCTTATCGACGATCTCCTGCGGCAGTCGCAGCATACCGATGTCGTGCAGCAGGGCCGCCGTTGCAAGCTGCAACAGTTTGTGCTTGACCATGCCCATGTTGCGTCCGACCATGGTAGCGAGAATCGAGCAGTTGATCGCGTTCTCGACATTCCCCGCCTGCCCCTGAAACCCGTACAGAATGAACTGAATGATGTCGTTTTTGCGCTCATCGAGGGCGTGAAAGAGTTGATCAACAATCGAATCAAACTCCGCGATCGAAACCGTATCCATCT
>SLTF01000097.1 GCA_007130025.1 Spirochaetales bacterium
CCGCGGTGTCGTAAAACGGAACCCGCTCCCATTCGGGGTGTTCGTCCAGAAAGCGCGCGCACTGAGCCAGCCCCTGCGGATGACTCAGGACCCGCTTGATGCTCTCCATCGTTGCGGCCGGCGTACCAATCAAACTGTGGATGATGCGGATCTGCGTCTCACCTACAATACGGATATCGGGAAACTGCAGCAGAAGATCGTAGTTCTCGTGGACAGACCCGGCGAGCGAGTTCTCCAGCGGAATGATGCCGTATCGGCAGCTTCCGTCGAGCACCGAGGTGAACACCGACCGGAAATCCGGCCGCGGAACCGGCACCACGCCCTCGGACTGAAAGTAGCGCAGGAGCGCAAGCTCGCTGAAGGCACCGCGCTCGCCCTGAAACGCAATTCCCAGCTGATCCCCGGCGACCCCGGAAACGCCGGCAAAGGCGGGCACCCGCCCGGCCTTGTCCGGAAGACGCTGCACCTCTTTCTCTACCACGGGCGAGAGCGCCTCGATGTCGCGCATCAGCCGCTCAAACTGGTCGGGGTAGAGACTCTGCGGCCCGTCGGAAAGCGCCTCGTCCGGGCGGGGGTGAACCTCCACGATGAGACCGTCCGCTCCGGCGGCCAGGGCGGCGAGGGCAACCGGTGGCACCTCGCTGCGAATGCCGGTCGCATGGCTTGGGTCGACCACCACGGGAAGATGGCTCAACTTCTTGGCGATGGGTATGGACGAGATATCGAGGCTGTTGCGGGTGTAGGTCTCGAAGGTGCGAATACCGCGCTCGCAGAGGATGACCTGCTCGGCGCCGTGCGCCAGCAGATACTCGGCGGCCATCAGCCACTCTTCGATCGTTGCCGCAAGCCCGCGCTTGAGCATCACCGGCACGTTGCGGCTGCCAATCACTTTCAGCAGCTCAAAGTTCTGCATGTTGCGCGCGCCAACCTGGAGCATATCGACGTGCTCCACCATCACATCAATGGTCGCGGTAGAGACAATCTCGGAGATCACCGGCATACCGGTTGCCTCTCCGGCTTGCTTCAGGTAGCGAAGGCCCTCTTCGCCCAGGCCCTGGAACGAATAGGGAGAGGTTCGCGGCTTGAACGCCCCGCCACGGAGCATCACCGCGCCCGACTCGCGGACCATGTGTGCGGCCTCGAGGATCTCTTCGCGCCCCTCTACCGAGCACGGGCCGGCGATCACCGCGATGCGCCGTCCCCCAAAGGCCACCGGCCCCACGCGTACCACGGTATCGTCTTTCTTCAGCTCGCGCGATGCCAGTTTGTACGGTTTGGAGATGGGAATGACGCGCGCCACGCCGCGCAGCACCTCAACCTCGCGCAGATCGATGGTCAGCTGACCGACAGCGCCAAAGATGGTCTCTTCCTCACCCACGATTTCGCGTACGCGAAAACCTTTCTGATCGAGAAACTCCCTGATCCGGGTCTTGTCGTCATCCCGTATGTTCCGTTCCAGTACGATGATCATTCTGCCTGTCCTTGTGCTGCGTTCAGCCTGTGATGGTGCTTCCGGAATTTATGCGGCGCCCGGCGGAAACCGCTGGGTGATGTATCGATTAAATCGCGCTTCGATGGAGCGCTGGTAGGCGGTAACCCGCTCGACGTAGCGCACCGTTGTGGGAGGAATCTCGTTGCGTCGCACCCGCGTGAGACCGGCGTTGTAGATTGCCAGAGCGGTACGTTCGTCCACCCCCAGATCCAGGCATCGGCGAAGGTAGGCGGCGCCGTGGCGACTGTTGACGTCGGGGTTGAAGAAATCCTCTTCGCGAAGATTGGGAAAGCTCAAAGAGTTCAGCTGCCAGAGGCCGCGATCGATGCTGGTGGGGTTCTGATTGACGGCGGTCGGCGAGTAGAGGCTCTCCACCCAGGTGAGCGCAAACGCAAGCGACAGCGATACGTTGTTTCGATCCGCGTGATAGAGAATGGGCAGTGCCGTCTCCGCAGAGCCGGTCAGCGCGATGAAGAACTCGGTGACGGCACGGTTGGTCACGTCTTCCCGGTAGAGGGCGAGCATCGGTTGGGGACCTGCCAACAGATTGGCTACATTGGGGAAACTCTCCACCGGCCGGTCGCCGGGGCGGCTTCGTTCCCACTGAATCAGAAATGCGTCAAGCGACCCGGTGGGCCCCGGGAGCTCCGCGACGATCCACGTACTGCACCCGAGAAACCCCGTCATCATCACGACGAGCACCGATCGATTCAGCGTTCTACCCCAGTCCAAAGCGTCCCCTCTGCGCCATGTTTTCGGCACAACGAGGAATTGTAGCGGCCATGGCCCTCAAGTGCAAGCTTCACCGGCGGGGGCTCAGCCGACCGGCAGTTTTACCGCAACCAGCTGTCCGTTCAGGTTGTGCGTCACGATTCGATCGGCGGCAAGAAACTCCTCGTTCCCCAGCGCGGTGACCCCTTCGCAGCCGTAGAAGCCGTAGTCATCGTAGACCAGCAGCCCCCCCGCCGGAAGTCGGGGCCAGACCCAGTCGGCAACGTCGCGGGCGGACTGGTAGACGTCCACATCGATATGACAGAAGGCGAACCGGCGGTCCCCGGCCAGCAGATCGGCCGTCTCTTCGGGGAATACCCCAACCAGGAGTTCATACTTGTCCAGGTCGAGGCGCGCGAACAGCTCCCGCACGACCGTTTCACTGGTGTCCGCGTGCTCGCCGCCCTTGTAGTAATCGTCACGAGGCCCGGCCTTTACCACGCCGCGGAACGTATCGGCCAGAACCACGCGCTTATCCTGGATCCCAAACTCGCGCAACGCTGCCGCCATCAGCGCGGCGCTGCCGCCGCGCCAGACGCCCACCTCGAGAATGTCGCCGGGGAGCTTGGCGCTCTGCTCGGCGTAGCGCCAGAGCGCGTAGGCGCGGAACGGGTCAAGCTTGGTGTGTTCGCGCACCCGCTCGAATACGGCGGAAAACGCGGTATCCACCTCCCACGGCCGATAATCGGCCACCGGTGCCACCGGACCGTAACCCGGCGGATAGCGTTTTTCGCCCATCAGCGGCGTACGTGCGGAAGCAGGTGCGCGATGTAGTTCCCCGCTCCACCCGCCACAAAACCGGTGCGAAACCGCTCGGTTCCGTCGGGATTGAGGATAATGATCGTCGGGAAACCGCGCACGCCAAACCGGGCGGCAAGTTGTTCGTTGGTCTGCTGCTGTGCCGGCGTCAGCTCCCGAATACGGGGAAAATCGACCAGCACCGGGACCAGGAACCGCTCCTGAAAGTCTCGCCAGAGATCGGTGTAGATGACCTCGGAATGCAGCCGGGCGCACCAGCCGCACCAGTCCGAGCCGGCAAAGTAGAGCAGCACGGTGCGGTCAACTTCGCGCGCTCGCGCGAGGGCTGCATCCAGATCCGTCTCCCACGTGTAGATGTCATCCGCTGCAACCGCAGCCACCGAGACAAGGCTCAGCAGCAACAGCGCACCGATGATACGAAGCGTTTTCATAGCCCCTAAGGTAGCGGCTGCGCGTCGCTTGGGCAAGGCCGCCGCGCGGTGGTAGAATCGGGCCATGCAGCCTGACCCTGAAACCCACGTGCCCGACGTGACGGCCCTCGAGCGGGAGCGGCTCAGTGCCGAACGCGACGGCCGCCTCATCGACCTGATCGATACCAACTTCTCCGCCAACGGCCTTCGGTATCCGCTGGAGCGCCTGCACGATACCGTAGCCGCATTCCTGCGCGATGCCCGGTACCACCCGCATCCACAGGGGGCTCCGGCCGCGCGCGCCGCGGTCGCCGCGTGGTACCACGGGGACGCTGGGCTCACCGTCTCGCCGGAGGCGGTGGTCATCACCGCCTCGGCCTCCGAGAGTTACGGTCTGATCTTCCAGGCCCTTGCCTCCGCGGGCGACCGGGTTCTGCTTCCCGAGCCCGGGTATCCGCTGTTCGAACACGTTGCCGCCTATCATCGACTTACGACGGCCTTTTATCGATTACGCTTTGACGAAGAGTTCCGCATCACCGAAGAGGCCCTGGAGCGAGCGGTCACCCCGGATTGCCGCTTCATGGTGCTGATATCGCCCAACAACCCTACCGGTCGGGTGGCCGGGCAGTCGGAGTTGGACGCGATGCTTCGCGTCTGCCGACGACACGGGCTCATCCTCATCTGCGACGAGGTGTTCAGCCCGTACCGCTACCCGAGCGAAGCCACCGACGGCCGCCCGCCCCTTCCCCGCCCGATGGCCGAGGACGTTCTGGTGCTCACCATCAACGGAATCTCCAAGCTTCGTGCCACTCCCGAACTCAAACTGAGCTGGATCGTGGCGCACGGCCCGGTGAGCACCCTGCGCGAGGCAATCCCGGCGCTCGCGCTCGCCAACGACATGTACCTCAGCTGCACGCCCCTGTCACAACATCTGTTGCCGCACCTTCTGGAAGACCTTGACCACGAGCAGATGCTCTACCGGAGCGTAGCCGCACGCCGCCGGATCCTCCTCGATTGGATCGATCGCATCGGTGTCCTGGAGCTCTGCCGTCCCAGCGGGGGCATTCACGCGGTTGCCCGCCTGCGGCTGGATCTGATACCGGAGCCACTCCGTGACGATGAGCGCTGCGCCCTTCGCCTGCTTCGCGACACCGGCGTCCATCTGCATCCCGGATATCTCTACGGCATCGCGGATGATCAGTGCCTCGTACTCAGCTTTCTCAAAGCGCCCAACCCGCTCGCCGAAGGGCTCGAGCGGGTTGGAGAGTGGGCCCGGCAGGTCGCACGGTAGTTGCGGGTTCAGCGAACGACCAGTTCCAGGTGGGGGCGAACGTGGTAGTGTCGTCCCGCTTCGACAAAGATCTCCTGGTCAACGAAGAACGCTCCCGAGCTGTAACGCACCCGATGAAGGCCCGGGCTGACGTTCAGCGTCCCAGCCTGAACGGGCCGCCCATTGAGCTCGATCCTGACCGCGGCTTGGGGCGGGCGATTCCCTCCGAGGGCCGGCGGCACGTCGAGCGTCAACGTTGCCTGCTGTGGGACGAGCTCGGCGTGAAACCGCGAGGGAGAGCGCATGTCGATCCAGCCGTGAAACGGCTCGTAGCCGGGCGCCCGCACAATGACCTCGTACCGTCCCTGCGGCAGGGTGTAGCTTCCGGGAGCGACCCCGCGCAGCTCGCCGTTGACATAGACCCGTGCGGAAGGAACCGACGCGGTCACCCGCAGGGTGTGCGACGGGCGGCTGGTCAGGCGGGCATCGATGCGCGTGTCGGCCCGGAGGTCCACCACCTGGCGAAACTCCTGATAGCCGCGCGCCTCCACACTCACGGTGTAGCGCCCCAGCGGAAGCTGAACCGAAAGGGGCGCCATGCCGGTGTACTGCCCGTCAATCCAGACCGCGGCGTAGGGAACGTCCGAGCCCACAATCAGCGTTCCGGCGTGGCGGGCACCGCGGGCGCCCGACTGTGATGCGGCGAGCCCGGTTGGAAAAAGAACCCCAATCGCCAGGATGAGAGCGAACACGCCTGCGGTTCGCCGTCGCACCGTCATTGATGTGATCTGCATCGCTTACTCCTCGTGGTCCGGTCGTGCACCGCGCACCCCAATGGATGCGCCGTCACTTCCGGAGAGTATTCCCGGCGTACCCGGGAAGATGGTGGCACCATCGGCCACCAGTTGAAACACTTCGTATCCATCGGAATCCAGAAAGAGGTTGACCCGAATCACCGACGCGGTGCCGCTGCTGACCGTTGTCGGCGGGCGAAACGCGCCCAGATAGTGCGCCGAGTTGGCCGAAGCTCCGGTCTGGAAGACGTGCACCGTCACATCGGCGTGATCGGGGTTGCGCGGAAGCCGGCTCGCGTAGACCTCGGCGACGCCCATCCACCGGTAGTGCAGGAGGTGGCTGCCGGGAAAAAGGTGGATCAGACCGTTTGCGTGGGTGGGTGCAATGGGCCGGGAACCGGACCAGGACGCCGCGGAGAAGGGAATGCGCCGCATGGTGATGAGTTCGGCACCGCCGTATCCCGTGGAGTCGCGCAGCAGAACCAGGCTTGGGTTTGCCGTGGAGGGATAGGCGCGCCGCGCGTGATAGACCTCAGTGCGGTTATTGGTGGTCGCCGGGCCGAAGCCCAGGTGCCAGTTGTGCGCCGCGGTTGTCGTTGGAACGGGAAAGCCGTCGCCGTCGTGCGAGAGATCGGTAATCGGCGCGGTCAGGTGAAGATCGAGGTCGCGTACCGATTCATCCCAGGTGAGCAGAAACGAGATACCCAGGGCGTCGGCGGGGTTCAACGGCACGCCGTAGAGCGGACGGGTCTGTGAGCCCCACCCCGCGACGGTGATGTCAAACGGCGGAAAAAACCAGCCGGTTCGCGAAGCGGTCACCGTGTAGGTTCCGGAGGGAACGCGATCAAGGTACCAGTAGCCCGCGTGATCGGTGGTGGTGTGAAAGTCGCCTGCGTTCCCGGAGAGCGTAACGCGAACCCCGGGGACACCCGCGGCGTGCGCCACCGACGCGTCGAGTGCGCGGCTCTCCACCGAGGTAACGAGCATAAGATCACACGAGACAAGACTGAGGATGCCGGCAACGGCTATCGGCAGAAACATCGTGGCATGGGAACGATTCATATCCTCTCCTCTTCAACGCCTATCGCGTTCAACGCCCATCGCATGGGGCACCATTCCACCCTGCGTTCGACACCAATAACTTGCAAAGCGCGTGCCAACGATGCTCACAGCTCGACAACCATATGCGTCAGAATGGTTTACGTCCGCGGATACCAGCGGTTTTGTGCCGGCACCGCGTCGAGCTGTAGCATTTTTCATACACTTCATCGTTTTTTTGTCGCGGGAAAAGTTCTCATGATATGATACGCCATGAAACCAACGGTACGAGGAGGCACACGATGACCATTGGTGTTCCAAAAGAGGTGAAGCGACACGAGTACCGCGTGGGAGCGACGCCCCACTGCGTCAGGAGCTACGTGAGCCGAGGCCATACGGTCCTGGTTCAGCGGGACGCGGGGGTGGGCTCCGGCTTTTCCAACCAGGAGTACGAAGCGGTTGGCGCGAACCTGCTCGATACTCCAAAAGAGATCTTTGACCAGGCGGACATGATTATCAAGGTGAAAGAACCCCTCCCCCAGGAGTACGAGCTTCTGCGCCCCGGCCAGATCCTGTTCACCTACCTGCATCTTGCCGCCGACATCCCGCTGGCCAAATGCCTGCTCGAGAAGAACGTAG
Source organism: Spirochaetales bacterium (assembly GCA_007130025.1). Lineage (GTDB taxonomy): Bacteria > Spirochaetota > Spirochaetia > DSM-27196 > PWMO01 > PWMO01. Next base: position 7,174 of record SLTF01000097.1, read on the forward strand.
CAGCGGTAGCGTATGAGACTATCGAGCTCCCCGATCGGTCGCTGCCGTGTCTGACCCC
>SLTF01000439.1 GCA_007130025.1 Spirochaetales bacterium
ATAGACGAGGAACTCTGCGTTGGCTGTGGAAACTGTGTTCCCAACTGCCACCAGGGGGCCCTGCAGATCATAGACGGGAAAGCGCGCCTGATATCGGATCTGATGTGCGAGGGTATCGGCGTATGCGTGGGCCACTGCCCCACGGGCGCGATGACCATCGAGAAACGCGAGGCAGAGCCCTACGACGAGGCAAAGGTCATGGACAAGATCTCCGCGGGAGGCGCCAACGTGATCCACGCTCACCTGCAACACCTTCGTCAACACGGCCAGGACGCGTACCTCGCGCAGGCGGAAGCGTATCTTGACGCGCAAGGGATTGCGAACCCGTGCGCGGAGAGCGTCCACACACCTGAGACCGCCGCAGCGCCGCACCCGATTCCCCTCGCGGTTCACCCGGGCCATCCGACTCCGCGAGCCGGTCACGGCGGTGGGTGCCCCGGCGCTGCCGCTCGCACGCTGCGCACCCATCCCGGTAACGGGCATTCCGCACCCAACTCTCCACCGACTCAGCCCGGGGATCGCGCCGCACATCCCAGTGAGCTTCGCCAGTGGCCGGTCCAGCTCCACCTGTTGAATCCCGCCGCACCTTACCTGCGCGGAGCGGATCTCCTGCTCGCCGCGGATTGCAGCGCGTACGCGGCGGGAAATTTCCACAGTGATTTCCTGAAGGGAAAGGCGCTCGCGATCGCGTGTCCCAAACTCGATGACGGGCAGCAGAACTATCTGGAGAAGCTGGTGCGGATGATCGACGAGTCACGCATCAACACCCTGACGGTGCTTACCATGGAGGTTCCGTGCTGCAGCGGGTTGCTGGCCATCGCGAAGGCCGCCGCGGGACGCGCCGAACGGCGGGTGCCGGTGAAGGCAATCGTTCTGTCGCTGGAAGGAGAAGTGCAATCTGAAGAGTGGGTGTAGCCGGTCGAACGGGCCCGGTCGCAGAAATAACCGACTCAGTCCCCGAGTTTTTCCCAGGCTGACTTCACGGAGCTGCTCAATGCATCCCAGGACGTCTGCAGACCGCCACGCAGCTCCTCCCACGCTTCTCCGCTTGCCCGCTTGGCCTCGCCGAGTTTATCGCTCATCTCGTTCCGTTTCGCCTTCGCGTCGGCAACGCGCTTCAGGTACTCTACCCGCGCCTCGGCGGAGGCTTTCTCGGATTTGGCTTCGAGGACGTCGATCTTGGCGTTCAATTTATCGAGTCCTGCCTGCATCTTCTGCACAAACGCATCTCGTTTTTCGCTCATGGTGTTCCTCCGTACTCACAACATACTGCCGACCGGACGGAGGGTCAAATTGACTCAATCGCCGGTCAGGATAGCTGCGCGCGTGTCGCATCACGTTCAGCCCCCGGTCCGTTGCGCGATTCCGCGTAACAACCTCCCCAGGATGTCCGATCCGGTAATCACCCGCCGCTCGTCTCCCCAGAGCAGGATGATATCCTGATCAACAACATGGTCGTCGGCTCGTTCGGGATGCACCTTCAGTTGCGGCAGGAGGGCGCCGAGCTTCGTGTGCGGCTCGCGCACCACAATCGGACGGTGGCAGTGTTCCGATGCAGAAAACCGTTGGGGATGCAACAGGGCACCGCGAAGAAAACTGTGCGCGTTGACGGTGAGGCGTGGTTCGCCGTCGCGGTCCACAAGGATCACCCACTTTTTCCGAGATGTATCCATTGCACGAAGGAAAGCCTCCCGGTCTGCAGGCACACCAAGCGGAAAGACCGGTCTTCCTTCCCCGGAAAACTCGACCTCGAGCACGCTGTGGGGATCCAGTGGTTCTCCAACCGATCTGATCGGCGCGTCGTCGATGGCAAGGAAGTTCACGGAACCGGTTCCCTCAACGATTCCGATATCGCTCTCGGGCGCCGCCGCGTGAAGCTTGATCAGTTCCCGCAGATCGGTCTCCCGATAAAAGCGGATTCCCTCCGGCCCCAGTACGCGATCGAGCAGCCACGCCGTCGGTCTCGCTACCGGGAACAACAACACCTGGTACACCGTGATAACCGGCGCAAAGAAGGTACAGACCGCGAGCGCGTGGCGGGAGAAGAATGCCTGCGGGATGATCTCGCCAACGATCGTAATCAGTACCGTCGAGAAAACAAACGCCGCAAGGCCGGCAAGGACCGAATCAGACAGCAGGGCAAGCAGCACGTTCACCGCGACGTTTGCCCACAAAACGGTGACGAGCAGCAGGTTGCTTCGTTCCCGAAGCTTGAGAACCGTGCGTGCCCGCGGATTTCCCTTCTTTGCCTCAACTTCCAGCGAGAGCCGACTCATGCTGAAAAACGCAAGGTTGAGCCCCGAAAGCATCGCGGATTGAGAAATGCAGCCCAGCATTGCCACCCAGATCATGCCGTTCATGGGAGAATCTTACCACAAGCCACTCGATCTGGTGCGGGGTTTCGAGTATGATGGCCGCACGGAGGAAACCGCATGTTTTTTGAATTCCGACAGTACACGCTCCGACCGGGCAAACGTGACGAGTGGGTGAAGTTCTTTGAGACGAAGGTTGCGCCGTACCAGATGTCGTGCGGGATGGTAGTAGTGGGGAGCTTTGTCGACGAGCAGGATGAGAACCTCTTTTACTGGATCCGCCGCTTCAAGAATGAGAAAGACCGAGAACGGCTCTACAAGGCCGTATACGAGAGCGACGCGTGGAAGAATGAATACGCTCCCAAGGTCGGCGAGTTCATTCTCCGGGAGAAAATTGTCGTAAAGCGGCTCGTGCCAACGGCGAAGTCGATCATTGAGTAACCTTGACCACGACCTGGTCGAGCAGGTCGCAGCCATCACCGCTCACCTCGCCGAGCGCCCCTCCTGGGGCGCCTATTTCATGGCCACCGCCCTGCTGCTGGCCTCCCGCTCGAGCTGCGAACGCCTTCACGTTGGATGCGTGGTGGTGTCCGGCGGCGAAAACCGCAACCGTATCGTTGCGGCCGGGTACAACGGCTTTCTTCCCGGCGCCGCCCACATCTCGCGGGTACGGGACAGCCATGAGCAGGCCACCGTTCATGCAGAGCAGAACGCCATTGCCGACGCCGCGCGCCGGGGCGTTGCCCTTGACGGCGCTACCATCTACGTGACTCACTTTCCGTGCATCAACTGCGCCAAGATCCTGGCCGCCGCCGGTGTGCGGGAGATTGTCTACCATTCTGACTATCATAACGACGAGCTCGTTCCGGCCATTCTCTCCGAAAGCAATGTAACGCTCACCCAGCTCTGATTGCCGGTTCGCCGTTTCGGCGAAATCGTGGTATCATAGAGGTGAGGAGCGAACCATGGCGATGATTATCGACCCGGATGCTCCGCGCGCCATTCAGAGGCGTAAGGCCCCTTACCCACACGTGTCAGTCATGGCAGCCGAGCTTCCGGATACCAACGACCTCGACAGCGTCGACATCGATCTCGCGCCGGAAGTGGCGGATCGCCGTCGGTACCGGCGCCGCCTTGATCGGCGCCGGCGTTACCCACTGCCCGCTCATCTCGGTAACCATGTCGACCGGTACGCCTGAGCCGGGAAGGGCTCGAACAATGCACAGACTTTGGAACACAAACATCTGTTTGCAGAATTTGCCGGAACAAAGTAGTATTGAAGCGTGGTTCAACAAAAAGTAGACCCGCGTCCCCGGCCCTTGCGCGGCGCAAACGAGCTTCTCGACGTCATCGAGATGGTGCATCACATTCAGGAGCTTGACGAGCTGCTCGAGCGTGTCCTGCTAGAGGCGCGATCGTTCGTCAATGCTGATGCCGGCACGCTCTATCTGGTTTCTCGAAACCGGCTCTTTTTCAGTTTCGTCCAGAACGACACCCTGTTTGCACGAAATCAGGCCGAGTCGCGCTACGTCTACTCCAGCCGAAGCCTTCCGCTTGATAACAGTTCACTCGCCGGCTACGTTGCGGCAAGCGGTGAAAGCCTCCTGATTGATGATGTCTACCATATTCAGAGCCAGGTCGATTACTCCTTTAACCCCTCCTTCGATCAAAAGACCTCCTACCTTACCCGCTCGATGCTGATTGTTCCCCTGTCAACCCGCGCGGGACGTATTGTCGGTGTATTGCAGCTGATCAACGCCAAAGCGGACGACGGTACGGTCGTGGCGTTTTCGGAGCACGATCGTCGCTATGTGAACCAGTTTGCCCGCCACGCCGCGGGAGCAATTGAAGCCGCGCGACTCAGCAAGGAGATGGTACTCCGCATGGTAGAACTCGCCGAGCTGCGTGATCCCTTTGAAACCAGCCGTCACGCCAAGCGTGTTGGTGCCTACGCAGCGGAGCTCTACCACCTCTGGGCAATCCGGAGCGGAACCCCCGAGAAGACCATCCGCCGCAAACGGGGGGTACTGAAAACGGCGGCAATGCTGCATGACATCGGAAAGGTCGCCGTCAGCGACACGATCCTTCAGAAGAAAGGAAAACTGACCGCCCAGGAACGCGAACGGCTGCGTTGGCATACGGTCCTCGGCGCCAGGCTTTTCACCTACACCAACTCACCATGGGATCAGATGTCCCGCGAGGTGATTCTCAATCATCACGAACGGTGGGACGGAAGTGGATATCCGGGGAAAATTACTTCGTTGCATGCAAACCCGATCGCGTTTGGTCCGGGGAAGAAGGGCGCCGAAATACCGGTAAGCGCACGCATCGTCGCAGTGGTTGACGTGTTTGATGCACTGGTCTCCGAGCGAGCGTACAAGGATCCGTGGGAAGTGGATCGCGCCCTGGAGTACCTCGAGGCGTCAGCCGGCGGCCAGTTTGATCCCGAACTGGTAACCCTCTTCCTTGGCATGCAGGACGTTGTGGCCTCCATTCGCAACAAGTACGAGTACTGATCGGGTCCCACGAACGATTCGCTCCGCCGCAGTTCTCACCCACAGCGCTTCTTCCCGCTGATTCTTCGTGTTCCGTCGCGACAGCTGTGCGATTTCGTGATACAATCGGCCAAACAACCGAGAGGCAAACGGATGAAAACCACCCCACAAGAGACTCCCTGGAGTTTCCTCGAGCCGTATCGAGGAACGGTGTTCCATGGCACGTGGCCCACGCTGCCGGAACTCTTCACCATTTCCGCTGAAAGATACCCCGACCGAACCTGCTTTACCGTGTACGATCCCGAACGAATCAGCATGACCTATGCTGAAGCTCTGGCTACCATCCATCGCGTTGCCGGATTCTTGCGTTCGATCAAGGTGCGGCACGGCGATCGCGTGGCGGTCACGGGGAAAAACAGTCCTGAATGGGCGGTGGCGTATCTGGCCACACTCTTTGCCGGCGCCGTAGTCGTACCCATTGACTATCAGTTGAAAGACGCCGATATCGAGAAGCTGATTTCGGTCTCCGGTGCAAAAGCACTGTTTGTCGACGACGAACGTTTCGACCGGATGATGTCCAGCAAAATTGTCGGCAAGCACGTGTACAGCCTGTCGCGGGAGCAGGCGCCGTACATCTACTCGTTGGAGGGGCCTGCAGCGCCTGATATTGAGCCGGCAAAAGAGCATGAGCTCGCGGCAATTCTCTTCACGTCAGGCACAACCGGCACCCCAAAGGGTGTCATGCTCAGTCACGCGAACCTCGTTTCCGACTGCCTGTTGGCGCAGGCCAATCTCGCGATTTTCCACACCGACATCTTCTACGCCCTGCTCCCTCTGCACCATTCATATTGCATGCTTGCCGTATTTATCGAGGGAATCTCGGTAGGTGCCGAGATTGTCTTCGGTAAGCGAATGGTGATCAAACAGATCCTCCACGATCTCAAGGCAGCTCGGGTCACGATGTTTCTTGGTGTGCCCATGCTCTTCAACAAGGTGCTCGCCGGCATCATGAGAGGAGTGCGCGAGAAAGGTGTGATCGTCTACGGGATCATTCGTGGCCTCATGATGGTCAGCGGGCTGATCAAAAAACTCACCGGGCGGAATCCGGGCAAGAAACTCTTCCATACGGTGCTCGACAAGGCGTCGCTCGCCACGGTGCGCATCTGCATCTCCGGCGGCGGACCGCTTGCCCCTGAGGTATTCCGGCGCTACAACCAGCTCGGGATTGACTTTGTTCAGGGATACGGTCTCACCGAGACCTCCCCCATTCTGACTCTGAATCCTATTCATCACTACAAGGAGACCAGCGTTGGGAAAATCATCCCCCAAGTTGACATGAAAATCATTGACGGGGACGAACGCGGAGCAGGCGAGATCGTGGTGAAGGGCCCCATGGTCATGCAGGGCTATTACAACCTTCCTGCCGAGACCGCGGAAGTGTTCACCCACGACGGGTACTTCAAGACCGGAGACATCGGATACCTCGACCACGAAAACTATTTGTATCTCACCGGACGGGCAAAAAACCTCATCGTCACCGAGGGCGGGAAAAACGTCTATCCCGAAGAAATCGAGAACTGCTTTCAACTCTACGACGAGATCGACCAGATTCTGGTGCGCGGCTACCAGGATGATCCTCAGAATCGCGCCGAGCTGATTGAGGCATTAATCCATCCCAACGCGGACTTTTTTGCCGACGCAGCCGGGACAACCTCTGAAGGGAAGCGCCACGTCGAAGAACGGCTAAACAAGATCGTTGCCGAGGTGAATCACCAGCAGCTCACCCCGTATCAGCGGATCACTCGAGTGACCATCCTCGACGAGCCTTTGGAAATGACCACCACCAAGAAGATCAAGCGTCACGTAGTGGAAGAGTAGGTCTTCCCGTTGGGCAGGGTCACGATAAACTGTGACCCTGTTCCTTCCGCGCTCTGTACATCAATTTTCCCGCCGAGTTTGGACAAGAAGTCCGCGCAAAAGAGTAGCGCCAATCCCGCTCCGCGTTCGCCGTCCGTTCCGTTGGTTCGAGTACGTCTGGTCCACTCGAAGAGCGCCGCTTGTCGCTCCGGGCTCATGCCGGTGCCGGTATCCGTGACCACAAAACGTACCCACTCCTCGTCAACCGTGCACTCGAGAGTGATCGAACCCGTTTTGGTGAATTTGTTGGCATTGACGAGAAGATTGCGAAGAACGAAAGCGATCACGTTGCGATCGGTAACCGCGGTGGCGTCCTCGGGGCAGAGAATCGAAAACTGGTTCTTCTTCCGGGCGAAATCCAGCGACAGCGACTCCTGCAACTCCAGAAAGAAGGGAGCAAGCGCTATCTCTCGCAACTCAAACGCCGCATTGTTCAACTGCCGTGATGCCCAGTCAATCACGTTATCGATCAAGTACTCGGTCGAGCGAAACAGCTTCGATAGGTCGGCAAGGATTTCATCCCGCTCGTCGGAATTCAGGTCATGTTCGGTAAGCAGCGTAACCGTTGAAGCGATGCTTGCAAGCGGCGAACGCAGATCGTGCGAGACAATCGAGAGCAGCCGCGACTTGAGCTCCGAGCTCTCAGCCAGCGTTCGGTTCTGAGCCTCCAGTAACCGGTTCGATTTCCGAAGTTCAAGAAGGTGAACCACGTGTCGTGCAAGCACCGCCAGAGCAGCCTTCTGTTGCGCGGTCAGAGTTCGGGGAACCCGGTCAAGCGCGCAGAGTGCTCCCAGCCGGTACCCATCAGGAGTAATCAGCGGCATGCCGGCGTAGAACCGCAGTCGGGGATCGATCGTCACCAGCGGATTGTCATCAAAGCGTGGGTCGTCAGCCGCATCCTCCACGAGAAATAGATCATCGCCCAGAATGGTATGCGCACAGAAGGCCACATCGCGATTGGTCTCCTTGGACGGCATCCCAACGCCGGCCTTGAACCACTGCCGATCTTTATCCACGAAGGAAATCGTTGATAAACTGGTACCACAGATCTCCGTCACCAGTCGGGCGATATCATCGTAGTCCTGCTCATCCGCGGAATCGAGGATGTTGTACTCGGCGAGTTTTGCAAGCCGTTCGGTTTCATTTTCCGGTATCGAAGCACTTACCATAGAGATATCATAATAGTTCCCGAGTATTGAAGTCAATCATACTTTTGGATATTTATTGACTTGCCATCTTTACCCGTTTTCCGGTATCCTGCCGTTCAATGGACCATTTTGCGCATGCTTACTACCTTCCCGGTTCCGTCGATTCGCACTGTCATCTGTCGATCATGGAACAGAAGGGCTTGCCGGTTGATCTGATTCTTCAAGACTGTGTTGCGGCGCAGATGTCACACGTTGTCGACGTCGGGATCTCCATTGACGATCTTCCCAACCGAAGAGCGCGGTTTGGCACGTATCCCATTGTTCGATTTACCGCCGGCGTGCATCCGATGAACGCCGCCACGTGGGACGACCATGGGCTCCTCGAGAAGCACGTCACCACCGGTGACGTGGTGGCCATTGGTGAAACCGGCCTCGACTGGTACCGCGGCCGAGATACCGCCGACGCGCAAGTGCGCGCCTTTGAAGCGCAACTTCACCTCGCCCGTCGCCTCGACCTCCCCGTGGTGATTCATAATCGAGATGCAACCGACGACGTCTACCACATGGTGCGCAACATCACCCCCCCAGCCGGTGGCGTGATGCACTGCTATTCTGCTTCCGCACAGTGGGTCGCGCGATTTGTCGACCTCGGTTTCTCCATCTCGTTTGCCGGAAACGTTACGTACAAAAACGCGGCCGAACTTCGCGACGCGGCGCGCGTCGTACCCTCCGATCGCATTCTCTCCGAAACCGACGCACCGTATCTTTCGCCAATCCCGGCACGCGGAAAGCCCAATCACCCGGGGTACGTTTCCCATACCATCCGCGTGCTCGCCGAGGTTCGTGGTGCATCGGTCGACGCGCTGATAGAGCAAATTGCCGCAAATACTCGCGCCCTCTTCCGCCTGCCGCCTGTGTGACCGTTTACGACCCGTACCACCGGTGGACACTTACCGCGACGGAACGGTAATTGTGAACGTGGTCCCGTGACCCGGCACACTCTCGACTTCGAGCGTACCATCGTGAGCTTCCACCACGTTTTTTACAATGAGCAGTCCAAGCCCCGTTCCTCCGGGCGTAACCGAAAAGAACGGTTCAAACATTCGCTTCAGAACCTCTGGCGCCATGCCGGCACCGGTATCGTGTACGGTCAACTGAAGGGTGTCCACACCGATCCGTTCGGCTCCAATCAGGAGCCTCCCACCTTTTGCCATCGCTTTGCGTGCGTTCTCCGCGAGATTTACCAGTACCCGAAGCATCCGTTTGTCGTCAAAGATCGCCGGCTCGACACACCGGTTCTCCACCACAACCTCCAGACCCCGCGAACGGAACCGTTCCTCAACGGTCACGACAAACTGTTGCAGAAACGCTTCCATATCCACAAGGCGTACGTCCAGACGAATCTCCCCACGTGAGTAATCCAAGAGCTCGCCGGCCAGATCGTGAAGCCGGTCGGCTTCACGCAAAATGCTATGGCAATACTGTTCAACCCGCTTGGGGTCGTCGCCCTTAACCAGGATGAGCTCGGCGTACCCCTTCACCGCGGATATTGGATTGCGAATATCGTGAAGGATCATTGACGAAAATTTTCCGACGTTTGAAAGACGCTCCGAACGAAGCAGCTCATCCTGCGTTGCCTGCAACTCGGTGTACGCCGCCTGAAGCTGCTCGTTGCGTCGAGCGAGACTCGCGACGAAGCTGTCGTTACTGGATCGAACCATGGCGGACAGCGATTTCAGGATCGAGAGTGCAACCGACGCTTCGGTGCGCACCACCTCCGTGAAGTCTTCCCGAGAGAGAAAGAGCACGGTTGTGTTGTCGCGGGCTCGAACGGTTGCGCTGCGCGGAAGGTCATCAACCAGAGCCATCTCTCCGAAGAGATGGCCCTGGCCGTGGACGGCAAGAAGATCGCGTGTTTCGCGATCATAGTCCTTCCATACTTCCACTTCCCCGCCGGTGACGATGTAAAACCGATCCCCGGTGGCCCCTTCCCGAAACACGATCTCGCCCGCGGCAAAACGGTCTTCAGCGCATCGCGCTGCGAGGGCATCGATGTCTGCATCACTGAGACCGCGAAAGAAATACACGGTTCGCAAAATGGAACGGTAGTCCTGCATAAGCCCTCTTCATCGCAGCGTTATGAAAAAAAACGCCCTCCACGTGGAGGGCGCCTGTCACTGGGTCCAGCTCCCAAACCTGGGAGCCTGAGGATTCTCACCAGCCGTCTACCATGTCGTCGGGATCGCGACTGTCCTCAGTGAACAAGTCAGTCAACGCACGAAGATCGTCGAAATAGACGTAGTAGGAGCCGAAGGTCTCAAGCATCGCGGGCCTGATCAGAAACCCGAGCACTTCAATACCCGCGAGGTGCGGATAGTGTACGTTCCGCTGCATGATATTGGGAGGAATTGCGGTGGTCATCTGGCGCCAGCCGGAGAAGTTCATTCGCCCCATATAGAGCTGTCCGGTGTTGCCAAACTGATCGCGAATAATGGCGTAGAGCTCGTGGTTGAAGTTACGACCAACCACCCACACCGACAACGTCTTGGCAATTCCGGGAACCGGCATCGGTCGAATCGCTTCAACAAAGATGTTGGTCACTCCGCGCCGAAAGAACTGCGCGCGAACACCGAGCACAAATTCATCGGGTACTTCGATGCCTGCTTCAACCTCGGCGGCAATCGGCTGTTTGTCCATCGGACCGCCCTCGAGCCGTCGATGAACGACGATGCCCGAATCGGAGGGCATATGAACTCGCCAGAAGCCGGGATCCTCAAACCGGGAGATCGAAACTTCCTGCAGCGCCTGCTGAGCCGTATCCTGTCCAAGCCGCTGCGGCTCGATCTGGTTCTGCGCAAAAAGCGCTCCCGAAACGACGATCAACACGAGGGCGATTACCCATTTTTTGTGTGCAACCATGACTACATCCCCCTCGCTTCATTCCAGAGCTCTTGAACCTGCTCGGGGTCCGCCAGTCGTTCACCGTCCCAATAGTCTTCGGCGAGGTTGGTGACCACCCGCAACTCATCGAAATAGACGAAGAATTCGTTTACCCGTTCGGTTGGCCGTGTCCACAACACCAGCTTGACGAGCTCCAGACCCTGCCGCTGTGGAACGAAGATCGAGTCCTGCGGGATCCAGGTAGGAACGTCGACAAAGAGGTTACTCCAGCCACGAAAGTTGATATCGCCCAGGCGCAGCGTATGCACCAGGCCGCGATAGTCTCGGAGCTGCACATCAACGTAGTAGTTACGGTTCGAACCCCATACCCACAAGTCTATGGACTGTGCGGTACCGGGAATCGGGATGGCACGGGGAACCAGCTCTCCCTCGTCATTCTCTGCAGCGGGAATGATCTCAAGGAAGTTGTACCCAATCCGGTTAAAGGCAGCGCGTACACCGAGCGCGCGCAAGGTTCTGCCTTCCGGTTCCTGACGATAGAGTGCTTCCGGCCAGGCGCGCACCCATTCCCATTCCAGGAAGTCCTCATTGATAAAGCGACTTCCCCGTACAATCCACTGGTTGTCCGGACTGTCAAAGTCGTCCAGTACTACCGAATTGATTAACGGCCGGCGCAATTGACGCGTCTGGCGCATCTGCGCGGTGACCGGCGGTATGCTTACGAGCAACAACGCCACGGCACAGACGAACAGGCGAATACCCTGTTTCATTCCACACTCCTTCTTCCTCTACTTTGGCAGGCGAGAACGCAATGCAACCCAAGTATATTTGTTACGATACCCTTTGTCAAATATCTCAGGTACCGTCGGCCAACCCCGAGTTGTCATTCCACTCCCTCGGTTTCTCTATCGGCCGGGTGGTGCTGAGAATTAAGGGCCCACGGCTTCGGTATTGGGAAAACGAAGGAACCGCGCGGGAATCGTGATTCCCTCGGGATTCTCTCCCGCTGCGAGAGCCGCGGCCACGCCGTCGGCAAACTCGTTGGAAACGGAGGCAACCACCCGGGGTGAAACCCGGTGCGCTCCTTCGGTTACGATCGCCGATGCGGTAACCACCTCGCGTGCCGTCGCGTTGGCGCCGGCCAGAAAGAGCCCAACCATCGTGGGCCCGGTCTGCTCCGGCCAGCGTACTGCCTCACGAAGACGGTCACGATTTGGCCGCGAAGCAAACCCCTGAATCCGTACCGTCGCTTGCGGCTCGCCCAGAGCCTCGAGCAGAGCGTCGCGCTCCGCTACCCGAATCGGACTCTCTTCGGAAAACAGAAGAAGAACTCCGGGGGACTGGGCATGGTGGCGATCCACCCAATCGGCGATATACCGGCCGGCTTGGGAGAACGCCGATGTGCGGTCAAAGGTAATGGGCGTAACCCCTCCGCCCACGGTGGAACCACGTCCATGATCGACCAGGAAGAACCGCACTCCGGGAAGGTCGGGGGCCAGCCGTTCGACCTCACCGGAAAGCAGTCCGGGAACGATAACCCGATCGGTCCGCCCTCCCGACCGAATCGCCACCAGCAGTTCCTCCGCCGTCGGGGCGGCGGAGGAGACAACGCGGACTCGCCGGCCGGGTGAGACGTTTGCAATTTGACGGGTAATCGCTCCGTCCGCATCCGCCGTGGCGGCAAAAACTGGATCAAACAGCACCACCGCGTCGACGGTGCACCCGGTGATCACCAGGGCGACGGCGGACACGAGAATCAGAAGGGCCCAGCGCCCCATCCGGTCGCGCCGCAACCGGTCGCGCAGCGACGTCGGCCTAAAATGGCCGTGGTCGCGCGATGGTTGCATTGGTTGCGGGAAAACCGGAATCGAGAGAACCGTTGTCGACCGGCAATGCGACAAATCCACGATCGGGGAAATATACTCTTCGCAACAGAAGCCCGCCGGCAGCACCAACAATCGCGGTCAGAGCCCCGACCAGAACCCCCGCGGCCCGAAACTGAAGGGTAAACAAGAGCGGCGAAACCGCAAGCAGGGCGGGAAACACAAGAATCGCGATCACGTAGAGCATCCGCAACGCGATCCGCGATTCGCGCACGATTGCTCCCGCCAGGACCGGCAGAAGCGTGACTACCGCCAACCTCTGTGCAGGAAGCACCAGCTGCCGATAGGCGTTGTACGCGGTATCGTCCAGGACTATTTCCGCCCAGGTGACCACCGTCAACAGTGACGCGGAAAACAGGGTAAACAGAAAGACCATGGCCCGATCGTCTTCCCGGATGATCCGCCGATACAGCAGCACAAAGCCGACGATGGCCGCTATGTACGGCACGTAGCCATCCCGGATTGCAAAAAACCAGAAGATACCGCGCGGATCGTACCGCAACACAAGATGAATTCGAACGATCATCACCGCAACGAAGAGCGGGACATACCAGATCACGCCCCGCACAATCGGCGAAATGACCGAACCGCGTTCCCCGGAGAACGAGAGTACCAAGGCACAGCCAAGCGGAATGGCAACAATCAAAAATACCATCATAATCAACGCGACGCTATCACAACCGGTGTACTCGGGGCAAGTATGACCGATCCGCCCCGACGCTCGGCGAGACTCCCGGTCATTTGGTTGGCGGCAGATTGACAGAGCGGGTTCTCCTCCCTAGTATCTCGCCAGGATGATGCTGGTAACTCCAACCGAAGTCGTCTTTGACGATGGGGTCGAACTCGACAACGGGAAACGCTTCGCACCCATCACGGTGCGTTACGAAACCTACGGTACTCTCGACTGGAGCGGTTCCAATGCGGTGCTCGTTGTGCACGCGTTCTCGGGGGATGCCCACGCGGCGGGCTACCATACGGTGGAGGATCGCTACCCCGGTTGGTGGAACGAGATGATCGGCCCCGGGAAACCGTTTGACACCAACCGGTACTTCGTCATCTGCTCCAATGTGCTCGGCGGATGCCAGGGGACCACCGGGCCGGGATCGATCGATCCGGCTACCGGGGCGCCGTACGCGTTGTCGTTTCCGGTGATCACCATAAACGACATGGTAAAGGTGCAGAAACGGTTAATCGACTCCCTCGGCATCAACCGCCTGCTTGCGGTTGCCGGCGGCTCAATGGGCGGGATGCAGGCGCTCGAGTGGGCGGTAAGCTACCCGGAGTCAATCGCGTCCGCCATCATCCTTGCGTCCACGTCTCGCCTCACCGCACAGGGCATTGCCTTTGACGCAGTGGGACGCAACGCCATCACCTCGGACCCACGATGGAACAACGGCAATTATTACGATGGTGAAGCGCCCGCTCGCGGGCTCTCGATCGCACGCATGCTCGGTCACATCACCTACCTGTCGGATGAGTCGATGGGCGAAAAATTCGGCCGCAAGCTTCAGGAACGCGCCGCCTACGGGTTTGACTTTGCCGATCAATTTGCCGTTGAGAGCTATCTCGAATACCAGGGCGGCAAGTTTGTCGATCGCTTTGACGCCAACTCCTATATTTATCTTACCAAGGCGATGGACTACTTTGATATCAGTGAACGGTTCGGCACGCTTGAGGCGGCATTCGCGCACGGCGCAGACCGGTACCTCGTGATATCGTTCAGTTCCGACTGGCTCTACCCGCCGTACCAGTCAAAAGAGATGGTGTTTGCCATGATGAAGGCGGGCAAGGATGTTTCGTATGCCGAACTCACCAGTCCCTTCGGACACGATTCGTTTCTGCTGGAGACCGAACAGCAGGGTAAGATGATCGAGAGCTTCCTGGAGACCACCTATGCCAAGGCATGAAGGAATGCACTTCAACTACGACGAGATCGTCCGACTGGTTCGGCAGGGAAGCAGCGTCCTCGACCTTGGGTGTGGCAACGGGGAACTGCTCCATCGATTAATCAACCAGAATAAGGTCCGAGGCCGCGGGGTGGACCGCGAAGAGGCGATGATTGTGCAGTGCATCGCGCGCGGAATCTCCGTCTACCAGGGGGACCTCGACGAGGGACTGAAGGATTACGGAAGTGGAAGCTACGACTACGTCATCCTGAACCAGACCCTGCAGATGGTTCACCGGCCGGTGATGCTCCTTCAGGAGATGGTGCGCGTAGGCCGCGAAGTGATTGTGAACTTCCCCAATTTCGGATACGTGGTCAACCGAATGCAGCTGATGTTTTTTGGTCGCATGCCGGTGAACCGCGACATCCCCTACCAGTGGTACGATACGCCCAACATCCACTTCTGCACCCGCAATGACTTTGTTGCCCTGTGCGCGGAGATGGGAATACCAATCCTCCACGAGATCGCGCTGCGACGAACCCACCGCGTGCCCCCCGTGCTGCGAAACCTGTTTGCCACCGAAATCTGTTTTGTCCTCCGCGGCAATCACGCCCCGGAGCCGGCTCAGACCAGCGTCTCCAGCTCGTAGCGGGTCTGCGCGAGGCGGTGTCGCCGCCGGCAATCCTCGGCCATCCCGCCAAACAGACGTCGAACCGCTTCATTTCCCGAGGCATCGTGAATTGCGCCATACTGCACCGCCAGGGCGCGCTCCCGGCGGCAGATCAACCGGAGAAAATCCGCGTACCGCATCCCCGCATCGAATCCGTATACATCTCCGGTCCCGCCAAGGTCCACTCCCGTAACGTCGGCCAGCAGAGCTTCGATGTCGTCGCGTTGTGCGAAGCGTTGCAGTGCGTGCAGCCGATCACGACTCGCCGCCTCGAGCGTGGCCAGCAGGTTGCGCGCACTGTACTGGTCGGTCAACTGTCCGTAGATATCGTAGGTGTTTCGGTTTTCTTCTTCCGCGGAAAGAACGGCTTCCAGAAAGTTGACCGCTCCGCTCATTTATATGCTCCAGGCGCAGTATACCGCGGGGAAACAGTGCCCGCATACCCTTTGACTCTTTCCATCACAGATGATAGATTATCGCCTCTGGAAGAAACGTTGTCGTAAGTACCCGTGAGGAGGCAGATTGGCTGCAAAAGATTTACGAACGAATCAGATGATTCGCGTACGCGAAGTCCGGCTGGTTGACGAAGACGGCGAGCAGATGGGTGTGGTCCCTACACCGGAAGCGCTCCGCCTGGCAGAAGAAAAAGGGCTCGACCTCGTCGAGGTGGCTCCCCAGGCTCGACCGCCGGTCTGCAAGATTCTCGACTACGGAAAGTACAAGTTCGAGCTGGAAAAAAAGAACCGTGAGTCGAAGAAACGACAGAAGCTCGTGAAGATGAAAGAAATCAGGATGCAGCCCAAGATTGAGGAGCATGACCTGGCCTTCAAAGCGAAGCATATTCACGAGTTTCTGGATGAGGGAAACAAGGTAAAGGTAACGGTGCGATTCCGTGGGCGGGAACTGGCCCACACCGACCGTGGCCGGATGGTGCTGGACCGTGTACTCGGACTGCTGGGACCAGGTGTCTCGGTGGATCGACCACCGGCCATGGAGGGACGGTTCATGTCGATGATCCTGAGCCCTTCAGCCCGTGCGGCTGCTGCGGCTCGGGAAGCACAGTCAGAGCCCGAAACCCAGGAATAGGCCGTCCGTCCATCGCTCGAAGATGGAGCGGACGCAACCGATCACACGGAATAACGAGCAACGAGGAACAACGATGCCGAAGATCAAGACGAGAAAAAGCGCCGCAAAGCGCTACACGGTGACCGGAACCGGAAAGGTTCGGTACAAGAAACAGGGCCTTCGTCACATTCTGACCAAGAAGAGCACCAAGCGAAAGCGCGGTCTCCGCAAGGCCGCCTACTTAAGCCCCGCCGAAACCGCGAGGGCGAAGCAGCTGTGCCCCTACGCGTAACGCGGGGAACGGCAAAGAACAAACGCTGCCGCGCGGAACACAACCGCGCCGAAGGAGATATCGACCATGCCACGCGCAGTTGATGGAACACGAAGAAAAGACCGCCGCAAAAAGATCCTTGGCCAGGCCAAGGGTTACTGGGGTCGGCG
Source organism: Spirochaetales bacterium (assembly GCA_007130025.1). Taxonomy (GTDB): domain Bacteria; phylum Spirochaetota; class Spirochaetia; order DSM-27196; family PWMO01; genus PWMO01. Next base: position 16,719 of record SLTF01000439.1, read on the forward strand.
CAGTACCAACTTTCGCACCGCCAAAGACGCCATCGCCAAGTCCGGACAATACGCTTACCGCGACCGGAAGGTGCGCAAGCGGGAGTTCCGGGCTCTCTGGATTACCCGAATTTCCGCGGCGTGTCGCGCCGAGGGAATCACTTACTCACGCTTCATGAACGCGCTTCGCGAGGAAAATATCCAGATCAATCGCAAGGCCCTGTCAAACATGGCCATTGAGGATTACGCAGCGTTCCAGTCTCTGGTAGAGACCGCCAAGCAGCGCAGCGTCGCCTGACCATGATTACCGTCGAGCAGATCCGGCGACTGGATTCCCGCGTACAACAGGCGGTGAGTACCATCTCTACGCTGAAGGGCGAGAACGTACTCCTGAAAGAACAGCTCGCGGGCTACGAGCGACGGATCGAAGAGCTTGAACAGCGCCTCTCCGAGTTTGCCGAAGGGCAGACCGAAATCGAGAAAGGCGTCCTTTCCGTGCTGCATCAACTGGATTCACTGGAGGACGAGCTTTTTGACGACTCGTCCCCAGAGAACGCCGGCGATGCCGGCGCGGATCGGTTTTCCGCGGCTCCGCCGCAGAAGGCGCGCGACGCGACGGAATCCCCCGCCCGTCCGCCCACTCGCGCTGCCAACGAAGCTCAGGTCGACGGTGAGACCGACATCGCTGGTTCACCCACGGCGGCTGAGGCAAACTCCGGTGATGCAGCGGCGACTGAGACGGACGGCGACGACCCCTCGCCCGAAGAGCTGGATATTTTCTGATATCCAATACGGTCCGGCACCACCCTGCGGTCGGTTGATCGCGGCACCTCACCGGTTTCGGGCAACACCATGAAATCGGGCAATACCATGAAGATTGAGCTGCTGGGAACATCGTTCTCGATTCAAACCGACGAAGATCCTCAGCACCTTCAGGACATCGTGGACTACCTGAAAACCAAAATTCAGGAGATCCGCTCGTCGGTTTCGACGTCGGATGCGCTCAAGGTATCAATTCTGGCCGCCCTGCTGGTCACCGACGAGCTCTTCAAGGAGCGAGCTGCGACCAGACTCAACGCGAGCGAAGCCGAACAGGTGCAGGAGATCACTCAACGCATTCTGCGAGAACTGGAACAGACGTTGCGGTCGACCACACCGACCGACGACACCGCTGCCGCGGTTCAGGAACCAAATACCAGTTCCGGCGACAGCTCCGCGTAATTACACCCCTCCACCGTCACCACCGAAGCGGCAATCCGGTTTGCGAGTTCAGCGCACGCACCAGGATCCCATCCTGAGACCAACCCGTAGAGGAAACCGCCGGCAAAGGAATCACCGGCGCCGGTAGTATCGCGCGCGGAAACCTGGATTCCCGACACCGGCAACACGCTACCACGGGACGAAATGTCCGACGCGTCACCGCTCGAATCGCCGGGACGGCCTCCGCCGCCCACTACGCATCCGTCGGCACCAACCTTCATTACCACCATTGGGGCCAGCGAAGCCGCCGCCGCCATCGCCGCTTGGTCCGATTCCGTACCGGTCAGCGAATAGAGCTCCTGCCGGTTGGCAAACAGAATATCGACCCGACCGGGAATCCACGATCGCAGGGCATCGCGATACCGATCCACCACAAACGAGTCGGCAACATCCAGCGATATCCGGGCCCCGGCCGCGCGGGCTCGTTCCGTGGCACGATCCGCTGCGTCCTGCTGATTGGGAGTGTCCCACATGTATCCGGTTGTATGAAACAGCGTGACCCCGGCAAAGCTCGGGAGATGAATCGCGCGCAGTTCGCGGCAGGCGCCCAGGAAGGTGAACATGGTTCGCTCCGAGTCCGGGGTAACCACAATCGCCGAGCTGCCCGTTGGCACGGTGGTGATGGCAAGTGCCGGTTCCACGGTCTCTTCGCGCAGCAGCGCCTCAAACGAGACACCGTCGTCGTCCTGACCAACCGCGCCAACGTACCGTGCCGCCGGGAGCGTGGCGGCGAGCCCACGCGCGCTGAGAAACCGGGCACCGGCGGCCGAATCGATATTGCGAGCAATCCAGCGTACGGCACGGATGGTATTTGCCGCACTGCCGCCGGCAAGACGGAGACGCACCGGACAGCGCGATACCACCCGCTGTTGTTGTTCGTATTCCACCAGGCTCATCGATCCCGCAGCAGCGCCCAGCGCCAGAAGATCCTCGCCGGTACCGGAGAGAATCGTATCGATGAGGGGGTTCCCCATCGCACAGATCATGGGTGTCACAGCGCAGCCACTCCTTGCCTCGTTGACATCGATACGGCGGTAGCATACTATCGTATCGAGCCATGCCAGTCACTACCAGTCAACAGATTGCCCGCTATTACGACCAGTTCCAGAAGACGGATGTTACCTTCACCAAGGAGGTAATACGGGCTATTCTGTTGAACCCCAAACAGGTCTACCTCAAGTGTCTGGGCTACCAGTGGCCCTGCATCATCTACTCGACATCGATGTCCGAAGCGCGCGTCATTGTGAACATGCAGAAATCACTGAAAGAGTCCCTGCAAAAAGCAAACAACCTGGTCTCACTGAGGTTCTGCTTTGTGCAGCGAGACAAGACCGATCCCCTCTCGTTCTTTGTGTCGGCCAAAATCAGCGGCTTCACCCCCTACGGCAAGGATAAGCCGGATCTGTTCTTTCTTACCCTGAGCTACACGCAACGTCCTCCGGACGATCTGATCGAGGTCCTCGGCCAGATGCTCGAAGCCAATCTGAACTCAAGCAAACGCAAGACCGATCGGATCGTGATTACCGCGGACAGCTCGAAGCGCCTCGGCCTTCGCGCCAAGGAGACGCAGATCATCATTGACGGGGTGCCACGACGCGCCATCATCCGTGACCTCTCCTTTTCCGGCGCGAAGGTGATTATCCTTGGGATTGCGAAATTTCTCGTGGACAAAGACGCCGTGCTTCGCGTCGACCTCCTCGATCCGCCGGAGAGCATCGACATCGCGGGCAAGGTGGTCCGGTACGAACCGGTTGAAGGGCGTCCTGATATCGCGGCTTTTGCGGTATTGTACGACGAGGCTCAGGTACCAATGAAATATAAACTGCGGATCAACAACTATTTGAAGTACGTCAAGCTGAAGAAGCCGGCCGGAGAACGCAATGACACAACCGAATGAAGCTGCGGCCGCCGACCAGGATCCGCTGAAGAACATTGTTTTTATTACCGTCCCGTCTCATCTGGAGCAGGATCTCGGCTCGTTTCATTTCGATTCAACCGTGCCTCTGCCGGTAGAGACCCAACCGGGGTGGACGCCCGATTCGCTGAGCTGGGAGCAGATTGTGGCTGCGATGCTCAAAATTCTCGCCCACAAACCCGACCACGACCACGCCGCCTACTATCGATCGTTTGTTCCCGCGGTCAAGCCGTCCATCATCGACGAACTGTCGGAGACGGCGATCCTGAAGGCGCGGAATCGCGATTTCGCCCTTGCCCACGAAATTTTCTGCGCGCTGCGCGGTCTTCTTCCCGATGATTCGCGGGTCGTACTGAATCTTGCCCTTCTCGCTGAACAGCGCGCACAGGATGCCGCCGGCCGTGGCGATGAGGCTTCCAGCACTCGATTTACCGACGAAGCGTTCGCCCTCTACCGAGACCTCATGGCCGCGGACGATGTTCACCCCGATGTCTACCTCAACGCGGGCTACTTCTTTTTGTCGCAGCACAACTACGATCGTGCCCATACCGCCCTTTCCGCCTTTCTCGACGGCGAAAGCACCGATGAAGATAAGCGCAGTGAGGCGAAACAGATCATCGACCAGATCGACTCGCGTAACCTTGTGGATACCCTGTTCAAAGAAGCGTACGATTTCATCCGTCTGGGAAAAGAAGACCAGGGCATCGAACGGATCACCGCATTCCTTGCCAAACAACCCGGTGTCTGGAACGGCTGGTTCCTGCTTGGGTGGGCCCATCGGCGCCTCGAACGGTACCGCGAGGCAAAAGAGGCGTTTTTGAAGGCGATCGAATGCGGTTCCACCGAAGTCGATACGCTCAACGAACTCGCGATCTGCCGTATGGAGCTCGGCGAGTTCGACGAATGTCGCGCAGACCTGGAGTTCGCGCTCACCCGGGACCCGGAGGACGTCAAGATCATCTCAAACCTGGGCGTCCTGGCGTTGCGGCGCGGAGACCCTTCACAGGCCGCCGCGTTCTTTCGAACGGCCCTGGAGATACAGCCGGACGATCCCGTGGCCCTGCACTACCTGCAGTCGCTGGAATCGTAGCGCGCTGCGCGGTTCCTGCGCCGGCCCGTTCACCGAAGCAAAAAAAACCGAGAAATTTCCTTCTCCGCGTTAAGTTCTGAGGGGACTGTGTCGATAGTGAGGACGGGGGAGACCGGCGCAAACCGGATGGTCCACGCGGGGAGACTTCACCACATCTATAGTATCGGTGGTGGAGAATATTCCTTGAGTGCCAACGCGGAAAACCCCGCGTACCGGACCATCCGCGCCGCGTCTCGCTACATCAACGGAAGAAGGAGGGAACGGCTCAGAACAACACATCCAGTTTTGTGCATTCCAGGTTTCAGGCACGGAGGCTTGAGGCCGCACTGTCCGACAGGGAGTCGGGCACATCATTTCACGGAGGAAACAGATGATCATCAATCACAACATGAGCGCAATGTTTGCGCAACGGGTAACGGGAGTAGTCGATCGCCGCGTATCGGGCAATATCGAGAAGCTTTCGTCCGGTCTTCGTATCAATCGCGCTGGTGACGACGCGTCGGGTCTTGCCGTATCGGAAAAGATGCGGTCGCAGATTCGCGGTCTCAACCAGGCATCCCGCAACGCTACCAACGGTATTTCGTTCATCCAGGCCACCGAAGGGTACCTCCAGGGAACGCAGGACATCCTCCAGCGTATCCGCGAACTGTCGGTACAGTCGGCCAACGGTATCTACTCTGCCGAAGACCGCATGCAGATCCAGGTCGAGGTTTCTCAGCTGGTCGCTGAGATCGATCGAATTGCTTCGCATGCACAGTTTAACGGCATGAACATGCTGACCGGCCGCTTCGCCCGGGACACCGGCGAAAACGTCGTCACCGCAAGCATGTGGTTTCACATCGGCGCCAACATGGACCAGAACGTACGGGTCTTCATTGGCACCATGACCGCTCAGGCTTTGGGTATTCGCGATGCGGCGATGGAAACGATTACGATTTCCACCCCGGAAATGGCCAACCAGGCAATCGGAATCGTCGATGGTGCGCTCATGACGGTGAGCAGCCAGCGTGCCGACCTTGGTGCATATCAGAACCGCCTCTCGTACGCCGTGGAAAGCATCGACATCGCTGCAGAAAACCTGCAGGCTGCCGAATCGCAGATCCGCGACGTCGACATGGCAAACGAGATCGTCGACTACGTGCGAAACCAGATTCTCATCCAGTCCGGAACGGCAATGCTCGCTCAGGCGAACGTGCGGAACCAGACCGTGTTGCAATTGCTGGGATAGCGTAGTATTCTTTGTGGTGGTGAGGCGGCTTCGGTCGCCCCACCCCATTCGCTCTTTGACAGCAATCCTTCTTGCGGGTTGAGAACCGTGGGGCAGAGAGTCCCCGGCCGATTGCGGCCGGACTCGCGTACCGCCTCTCGGTTATTGGTGTTCCCTCTCCGTCGGCGCGCTCGCCGGAGAACTGGAATACCCTCAATCGGGACCGGGCGGCCAGGGAGGCCTCCCGGAACTACGTTCAAGGAGGGCCTATGATCATTAACCACAACACGAGTGCAGCGTTTGCTTCCCGTACCCTCGGCGCCCGCGGACTGGAGACTCAAAGCAATATTGAGAAACTCTCATCGGGACTGAGAATTAACCGGGCCGGCGACGATGCCTCAGGCCTTGCGGTATCAGAAAAACTGCGAAGCCAGATCCGTGGTTTGAATCAGGCCGAGCGCAATATCCAGAACGCCGTTTCGTTCATTCAGACGGCCGAAGGATACTTGCAGGGAACCCAGGACATTCTGCACCGTATCCGAGAACTCTCGGTACAGTCGGCGCACGGGATTTATACCCCCGAAGACCGCATGCAGATTCAGGTCGAGGTCTCCCAGCTCATCGCCGAAGTCAACCGGATCGCGTCTCACGCACAGTTCAATAACATGAACATGCTGACCGGCGCCTTCGCACGAGACTCCGAAACCGGAATGGGTATCCAGTTCCAGATCGGAGCCAACATGGACCAGAGTGAAACCGCCTTCATCGGAACGATGACCGCACAAGCACTCGGCCTCATGGATCTGCAAGGAGCTCAAGGCGCACTTTCGATTTCGACCCCCGAAAGCGCCAATCAGGCAATTGGTTTGGTAGATGCGGCACTGACCGCGGTCTCCCGGCAACGGGCGGACCTCGGCGCGTATCAGAACCGGTTTGAGATGGCCCGAGAGGGAGTTGCGATCGCTGCGGAAAACCTGCAGGCCGCAGAATCACTGATTCGTGACGTCGATATGGCGTCTGAAGTCGTGAACTTCGTGCGCAACCAAAT
>SLTF01000245.1 GCA_007130025.1 Spirochaetales bacterium
CAAACTATTTTTATCGCGAAATGAACCCGATCCTTCGATGGATCGCCCTGCCGTTTCTGATATTCAGTATGTTTACCGTAGCACTTCTGATAGCTACTGCTCTGGAGACCTTCTCCGTGCTTCCGACGGCGTTTTTCCGTGACCCGTGGCTCCTGCGGACCCCGTTTCTCGGGGTTGCCCTGCAGTGGTTTTTCACGATCAATGTGGGGGTCATTCTGGTACTGCTGCTCGCGGCTATCCCGGGGTGGATCCTTCTGCGCGACGTACGAAAGGCGCTCGACCGCTACGACCTCCGGTTCTCCCGCGCCCGCCGCCTCCAGAAAGATGCGCGCTACCTCGAGGCGGCGCGAGCGGTGTTTGACGAGCACCCCGAGGCGGCGATTTTTGTCTACGGTCACACCCACAACCCGTCGTTGACCAGAATCAACGACCGCGCCGTGATCAATACGGGCACGTGGCTTAAACGGCTCAGCCGTCTGCGCAGCCGATGGACACTGGTGCCCGATATTTATTATCCGTCGTTTCGCATCGGTTACTTCCGCCTTGTTCCCGACGAAGAAGGCGTAGTGGCGGAGTACCACCCGATTGAGAAGCGTACCCCGCGCGAACTCACCCTGCTGCAGCGGGTTCTCACCTGGCGAAAGCGCGGCGGTCCCGACGACACGCCCATTCCGCGGCGCACCGTCATTCGACCGCCACAGCCTACTCCCACTCGATCGTAGCCGGCGGTTTGCTCGAAACGTCGTAGACCACGCGGCCTACGGCCTTCACGCGGTTGGTAATCATCGCGGAAATCTCAAGCAGATCGTTCATGGGAAAGGGAAACACGTCTGCGGTCATGCCGTCACGCGACTCCACCGCCCGAAGGGCCGCCACGTAGCCGTAGCCGCGGTCATCACCGGTTACGCCGGTTGAGCGGATTGGAAGCAGGACGCTGAACGCCTGCCAGATCTGGTGGTAGAGTCCCCTCCGGCGAAGCTCGGTCAGGTAGATGTGGTCAACGGCACGCAGGATCTCGCACTTTTCGCGCGTCACTTCCCCGAGAATCCGAACCCCCAACCCCGGACCGGGAAAGGGGTGTCGGTCGACGATCTCTTCGCGAACGCCCAGCAGTTTCCCAAGGCGACGGACCTCATCCTTGTAAAGACCGGCTAGCGGTTCAACGATTCGCCCCGCCGCTCTCTTTGCATCCACAAGCGGCGAGCGTACATTGTGATGAGACTTAATGACCTTGGCCTTGGTTCCTACGCCCCTCCCCGACTCGATGAGATCGGTGTAGAGGGTTCCCTGGGCGAGGAAGTAGTCGCCCGTGATGGAACGCGACACCTCATCCTGCTGTACCTCGATAAAGGCATCCCCAATGCGGTTGCGCTTCTCCTCCGGATCGCTGACGCCGGCCAACCGCGCAAGGAAGCGCTCTTCGGCGTCGATCAAGTGGAGGTTTCGCGCCCCGAGCGCGCGCAGCCCTTCCGCCACTTCCTCGCTCTCGCCGTGGCGCATCAGTCCGGTGTCAATGTACATCAGGTGAAGCTGTTCCGGGGGAAGCTCGGCGAGCAGCATTGCCGCGGTGACGGTAGAGTCCACACCGCCGGAAATGAGCAGCAGTACCGGTTCCGATCCTACCTGAGCGCGAACCTTCTCTCCCTCGATCTTCAGGTATTCCTGCATGGTCCACTGCCGGCGAGCCTTGCAAATTTTGACCGCAAAATTCTCAAGGATGGCGTCGCCATGGTCGCAGTGAGTTACCTCGGGATGAAACTGAATGCCCACCAGCGGTCGATCGCGGAAGGCGATGCATCCGGGAAGGCCGTGCTCTGATTCCGCCACCATGATCGCCCCATCGGGGACGCGGCGGATACTGTCGCCATGGCTCATCCACGAAACAAAGCGATCCGGAACTCCGGCAAACAGTTCATGCGCTGTAAGAAATCCCTGCCGGCTGCGGCCGAACTCGCGAGTGCTTGAAGCCTCGACCTGCCCGCCGTGGTCGCGCACCATGCGCTGAAGCCCGTAGCAGATTCCCAGCACCGGAATACCCAGCGAGTAGACTCGTTGGTCGGGGATGGGAGCGTCCGGCTCAGATACGGAGTGCGGACTTCCCGAGAGGATGATGCCCTTGACCGTGGCCAGCCGTTCATCATCCAGCGGTGCGTCCCCGGGCACGATCTCGCTGTAGACACCCAGATCGCGAATCCTTCGCCCGATTAACTGTGTGGTCTGACTTCCAAAGTCAAGAATCAGGATCGTATCCATGGATCCCTTCGCACAATGGTCTGCTCCCGGTCCGGTCCCACCGACACAATATCAACCGGTACGCCGGTGAACTCTTCAATGAATGCGATGTAGTCCCGTGCTGCCGGCGGAAGGTCCTGATAGCGGGTAACGCCGGTGATCGGGGTCTTCCAGCCGGCAAACCGCTTCGTTACCGGCGTTGCCCGGTCGAGCACCGTGCGCGACGCCGGAAAGGTATCGACGGTGCCCTGTCCCACGTCGTAGGCAACACAGAGCTTCACCTCGTCCATGGCGTCGTAGACGTCGAGGTGGGTCAGCGCCAGTGAGTCTATGGAGTTGGCCCGGCACGCGTACCGAAGGGCGACCAGATCAAGGTATCCGCAGCGACGGGGACGTCCGGTTGTTACTCCATATTCGTGGCCCACCGCCCGGATGTGCTCGATCAGCTGCTCATCACGCCCCTCAATGAACTCGGTGGGAAAGGGACCGTTGCCCACGCGCGTGGAATACGCCTTGAAGACACCGAGGATGCGGTCGATGGCCCGCGGGCCAACCCCACTCCCGAGGCACGCACCGGCAGCGGCCGAACAGCCGGATGAAACGTAGGGGTAGGTACCGAGGTCGAGATCGAGCAGGGTTCCCTGTGCGCCTTCTAGCAGTACGGTCTTCTGGCCCTTCAGCTCCATCAAGCGCTGCACGTCGACAACCATCCGGGAGAGCGGCTCGCGGAACTGTTCCAGGAAGGCACGGTCTTCGGCGTCGATCGTGGCGAAGGTCTCATCTTCGAGGATGTCGATGATCCGGAAGCCATCGCGCATCGCCTTTTTTGAGTAAGCAATGCCGATACCGCGACCGGTGGTGCCGATGGGATCGGGACGGTTCTGATCGAGCTCGATGTCGAGTTTTCGATAGGCGGGAAGAACCACGTGGGCGCGGTCGGAGACAAGCACCCTTCCCTCCCAGAGCACTCCCTGCTCGGTGAGCTGGTGCAGCTCGGAGAAAAATGCCTCCGGGTCGATGACCATCCCGCTACCAAGCACCACAGTCTTGTCCGACCAGATGATGCCGGACGGCACGAGGTGCAGCTTGTAGATCTCGTCGCCACGAACGATGGTATGTCCCGCGTTCGCACCTCCGGAGAACCGGACGATGACGTCCGCCCCATCGCACAGGAAGTCAACGATCTTGCCCTTCCCTTCGTCTCCCCATTGAGCCCCAATGACCACTACGTGCATGACGTTCCTCTTGTAGTAAGCGGCGTTATCGTGAGTAGTTGGGGGGCTCCTGCGTGATTACCACGTCGTGAACATGCCCCTCTCTCAGCCCTGCGGCCGATATCTTAATAAACTTCTTGTACTTCCGCAATTGATCAAGCGTGCGGCATCCGCAGTAGCCCATACCCTTTCGCAAACCTGTCACCAACTGATGCACAAAGGGACTCAGCTCTCCCTTATACGGTACCCGGCCTTCGATCCCCTCGGGCACCGGCTCCTCGGTAGCGCTGTGCCCGTATCGGTCGGCTGAGCCCTGTTTCATCGCACCAATCGACCCCATTCCGCGGTAGCTCTTGAAGATACGACCTTCAAAGATGATTTCCCGCCCCGGCGATTCACGGAGTCCCGCGAAGAGATTGCCGATCATGACCGCGTGGGCACCGGCGGCAAGCGCCTTCACCACATCTCCCGAATACTTGATGCCGCCGTCGGCGATGATGGGCGTGCCGGTCTTTGCCGCCGCCTCAACCGCCCAGACCACCGCGGAAAACTGCGGTACTCCGATTCCGGCGACCACGCGGGTGGTACAGATGGACCCCGGTCCCACACCAACCTTCACCGCGTCGGCTCCCGCCTCGATCAGACGTCGCGTTCCTTCGACCGTGGCAACGTTTCCACCAATCACGGGAACCCCGTAGCGATCTTTGACGCGGGCTACCGCATCGGCCACGTTTTTGGAATCACCGTGGGCGGTGTCGAGAACCACAAAGTCTACCTTGCTCTCGGTCAACAGCGGAAGTCGATCGTCGACATCGTTGGGAGAGATGGCCGCACCCACCAGGAGCCGCCCCGACGCATCGGTTGCGGCGTGGGGGAAGTCGTTGTGCTTTTCCAGGTCCTTCACCGTGATGAGACCGGTGAGTCGTCCCTCACCGTCAACTACCGGCAGTTTTTCGATCTTGTGAGTGTCAAACTTCTCTTTGGCGCTCTCGATGTCCGGTCGTCCCACTTCGACTATTGGATTGGGGGTCATCACATCCCGGACTTTGAGCGTATAGTCGCGACAGAACCGCATATCCCGGCTGGTGATGATGCCGCACAATCGACCGCCGCTCAGAACCGGCAGTCCGGAAATCCGATAGCCGGTCATGATTTCCCACACCTCGTGTACCGTCTGGTCTTCGTCAACGGTAACGGGGGATTCAATAACCCAGTTCAGAAATCGCTTCACCATTCCAACCTGCCGCGCCTGTTCGGCCGGAGGGAGGTTTCGGTGGATGACACCGACCCCGCCTTCGAGCGCGAGGGCGATCGCAAGCCGATCCTCGGTGACGGTATCCATGGCGGCCGAAAGAATGGGAATCTGCAGGTTAACGCCCGGAAGTATCGTGGTGGCAACATCGGTGTCGCGAGGCAGAAAATCCGAAAACGACGGCTGCAGAAGCACGTCGTCGTAACTGAGCGTTTCTTCAAGTTGCATGGGGAGCGCCCTCCTTGAGCGTCTGGTTGAGCGTCTGCTTGAGCGTCTGAATCACCGTTTCGTGGTGGTCGCAGAGCGACCGCGTCTTTTCCACCGCGCGTCCGCGATAGCGATCGGGATGAAGGAAAAAGGTATCGGCATCGCCGTAGCCTACCGCGCGCAGACGTGCGTCAATGGCCTCCCACGCAGCGGGATCCTGGCGCAGTACGTCGGCAACGCCGCAGCCTTCCTGTTCCGCGCGCAAGGTTGCAACGCGAATCACCTCGTGAGCATCGGCTCGGCCCGCGAGGGCGAGGCAGATATAGGCGGGCTCCGCGAGAACCAGGTCCTTTCCCAAGCGCATGTTTACCGCCATCCGTTGGTCATCCACGCCCAGCCCCCGAATGACCTCGCGGGTGCGTGCAACCGCTGCGGCAAAACCGGCGATAAACTCTCCAACAAAGCGGGAGGAGGCGGAATTGCTCAGATCGCGTTGGTGTTCGGAGATCTGGTCCATGAAGAACGACTGAACGCGCGGCATGAAGGCCTTCCACAGGCTCTTGATGTGTTCGCAGTTCCACGGATTGCGCTTCTGCGGCATGGTGGAAGACCCAACCTGCGTTGTCGAGAAGTTTTCGCGCACCTCGTCGATTTCGGAGCGCTGGAGATGGCGAAGATCGTCCGCGAGATTTGCAATAATCCCGAAGGCGGTATTGATCTCGAGCAACAGTCGAAGGAGGTACTCGGGCTCCACGAGCTGAGTGGTGTACTCGCTCGGAGCGAGGCCAAGCTCTTTCAGCACTTCCCGCTCCAGGGTGATTGGATCGGCGGTAACCACGGACATCGCGTTATAGGCACCCACCGCTCCGGATAGCTTGCCTCGCAGATCTCCCGCGCGATCCGCGATCTCCTTCGCGCACTTCCCCAACCGGGATACGTACTCGGTGAGCGCGTATCCAAAGGTGATCGGCACCGCATGCCGTCCGTGGGTGCGCCCCACCTGCGCGGTCTCCGCGTGTTCGCGAGCTCGCTCGACGAGCTCCAGAACCAGATCGCACAGTTGCGGAAGCACTACCCCTTGCACCGCATCGCGAATACGAAGCGACTGCGCGGTATCGAGAATGTCCACCGACGTGGCCCCGACGTGAACCCACGTTGCAAGCTCGGACGACAGATTTCGCTGGATCACGTTGACCAGGGCGCGAACGTTGTGGTGGGTTTTCGCTTCCTCCGCGGCAACCGCATCGGCGGTAACCAGATGTCGCAGCGCAGCAACCTGCCGTTGCGCGTCGTCAGTCAGCCCGCCGGACGCGCGCAGGTGAGCGCGCAACAACGCGATCTCGACTTCCAGACAGTATGACACCGCAGCCCGCTCGCTCAGTTGATTCGCAAGTGCCTCGAACAGAGAGCGATTTGCCTGATAGTATCGATGGTCCAGGGGAGAGAGGTTCTCAAAGATGCCGCGCGCGTCCATGGGGCATCATCGCGAAACGCCCCCTCTTTGTCAAACCGTGCCGGATAACCTCCACGCAGTGTACAGTACGTCATTGATCGAGGTACTGGAATACCCGAGCAATATTTGTGATACTCTTCCCATGGTATATCGATTGTCTGGTGCTGTTGGCATGATCGTTGGGATTGTCGTCGTAGTACTGTTTTCCGCCTGTTCTCCGGCTCAACCATCTGCCTCCCGCGATCACGGCTCCCGCTTCATCATCCCCGAGGCGGGCGAAGGAATCGCTCTGTCTCAAGCCGTGCAGACGCCAATCACGATTCGCGAACGCCCCGGGGTGCAGAACCTGAAAGTAACGCTATCCAATGACTTCCTTGTCTCTCAGGTCATCGACGTAAATCTCGACATCGACCAGATGGACGAACAGATTATTGTCTTCAAGCGTCGCGATGACCCTGAGGACCGGATCCGTCTGCTGGTGGTGGACTTTGACACCGTTCGTAACACCTACGTTCCTACCTGGGAGGGGGTTACCCGCGCAAACAACTTGCGCACCTTCGTCGTATCCACCCTTGATGTGACCGGAGACCACACCCTGGAGATCGTGGTCATGGGTATGAACAACGCCGGCAACCAGACCCTCGATGTGTTCCGCCAGGTCCCTGCGCCGACCGGCTTCGGACTCTTTTACCAGAACATCGCCTCCAAAGAGTCCGATGCTTCCATAGAAATCGAGGAGATCGATCGGCCGGCCGCCTACACGACAATGCAGAGCACCGGGCCCGCATTTCCCATTCA